>NC_011894.1:3697500-3805000 GCF_000022085.1 Methylobacterium nodulans ORS 2060 | reverse complement strand
ACCGAATGCTCTTAAGGCACTTGATCGCTCTCATGATCGGTGTCCGGGCGAGCAAGGCTCGCTTCCGGCCACGGTCACGTCAAGACCAGCGGCAGGGCCCTTTCGGCACCCTGCCGTGTATGCTTGCCGAACACCTCCAGAGCCCCGGCTCTCGCCGGACCCCTGGACGCATTCCCTCTTCACGATGTCAAACATCCGCGCCGGCCGCATCGCGGCGGCGCGAAACCCGTTGCCCTTCCGGCGCCCGGATCCGCCGCTCGACACCGCACCCCGAGAGGAGAGTGGTGGAGCTGGACGGGATCGAACCGACGACCTCATGCTTGCAAAGCACGCGCTCTCCCAACTGAGCTACAGCCCCGCGCGGCGATCGCAGCCCCGGCGATCTGGTGGGCCTGGGACGACTCGAACGTCCGACCTCACCCTTATCAGGGGTGCGCTCTAACCACCTGAGCTACAGGCCCCAGGGATTGGCATCAGCCAATCCCCCGGAAAGGCGGAGAAAGAGAAACGAGGACGGCGCGTCCCGCCAATCGAGGCCTGACCGGCCTCGTATGATCCAACGACGCCGGGAGAGTGAGCGCACCCACGTCCACCAGCATCCTTAGAAAGGAGGTGATCCAGCCGCAGGTTCCCCTACGGCTACCTTGTTACGACTTCACCCCAGTCGCTGACCCTACCGTGGTCGCCTGCCCCCTCGCGGTTGGCGCAGCGCCGTCGGGTAAGACCAACTCCCATGGTGTGACGGGCGGTGTGTACAAGGCCCGGGAACGTATTCACCGTGGCGTGCTGATCCACGATTACTAGCGATTCCGCCTTCATGCACTCGAGTTGCAGAGTGCAATCTGAACTGAGACGGCTTTTGGGGATTTGCTCCAGGTCGCCCCTTCGCTTCCCATTGTCACCGCCATTGTAGCACGTGTGTAGCCCATCCCGTAAGGGCCATGAGGACTTGACGTCATCCCCACCTTCCTCGCGGCTTATCACCGGCAGTCCCCCTAGAGTGCCCAACTCAATGATGGCAACTAAGGGCGAGGGTTGCGCTCGTTGCGGGACTTAACCCAACATCTCACGACACGAGCTGACGACAGCCATGCAGCACCTGTGTGCAGGTCCCCGAAGGGAACCGTGAATCTCTCCACGTAGCCTGCCATGTCAAGGGATGGTAAGGTTCTGCGCGTTGCTTCGAATTAAACCACATGCTCCACCGCTTGTGCGGGCCCCCGTCAATTCCTTTGAGTTTTAATCTTGCGACCGTACTCCCCAGGCGGAATGCTTAAAGCGTTAGCGGCGCCACTGAGGTGCATGCACCCCAACGGCTAGCATTCATCGTTTACAGCGTGGACTACCAGGGTATCTAATCCTGTTTGCTCCCCACGCTTTCGCGCCTCAGCGTCAGAACCGGACCAGACAGCCGCCTTCGCCACTGGTGTTCTTGCGAATATCTACGAATTTCACCTCTACACTCGCAGTTCCGCTGTCCTCTTCCGGTCTCAAGCCCGCCAGTATCGAAGGCCATTCCGTGGTTGAGCCACGGGCTTTCACCCCCGACTTGGCGAGCCGCCTACGCGCCCTTTACGCCCAGTGATTCCGAGCAACGCTAGCCCCCTTCGTATTACCGCGGCTGCTGGCACGAAGTTAGCCGGGGCTTATTCCTCCGGTACCGTCATTATCGTCCCGAAGAAAAGAGCTTTACAACCCTAAGGCCGTCATCACTCACGCGGCATGGCTGGATCAGGCTTGCGCCCATTGTCCAATATTCCCCACTGCTGCCTCCCGTAGGAGTCTGGGCCGTGTCTCAGTCCCAGTGTGGCTGATCATCCTCTCAGACCAGCTACTGATCGTCGCCTTGGTGAGCCGTTACCCCACCAACCAGCTAATCAGACGCGGGCCGATCCTTCGGCAGTCAAGCCTTTCTCCTTGCGGACGTATCCGGTATTAGCCCTAGTTTCCCAGGGTTGTTCCGAACCGAAGGGCACGTTCCCACGCGTTACTCACCCGTCTGCCGCTGACCCCGCAGGGCCCGCTCGACTTGCATGTGTTAAGCCTGCCGCCAGCGTTCGCTCTGAGCCAGGATCAAACTCTCACCTTGAAGAGCTGACCTCAAAACGCTCGATCACAACATTGACAGGGCACACTCGATCCCGGGTTGCCCCGGATCGGTGAGCTTCCAGAAACGTCGGACCGGCGCCTCATCCTGCTCCGGCCAGGGCCCAAGCCCCAGCCCGCAAGGACAACGCCGTCCACGCTTCTCTTCCTCCGATGCACTTGTCAAAGAGCAGAACCGGCTTTCGCCAGAGTATCTCGACCAAGAGAACTTGCCGTCCTCTATACCGAACCGGTCGAACCTGGCAAGTCCCTTTTTCTAACCTTCTCTAACCTTCGATTTTGGCCCCGGATTGCTGGGGCCCGTCGAAGGAGGCGCCCGTATAGTCGGCTCCCGAGAGGCTGTCAACCGCCCCGATCCGGCCGATGCCCCGCCGCTCCGGCAGGACCGGCCGGGGGTGCGCGAAAAGGGGAGGGGAGGGGCCGCGCTCCAGGAGCCGCGGCGCCTCAGCCCCATGTGGGGACGACCGCACCGCTCTTCAAGCCGAGCGCGGGTTCGCCGGCGGCTTGCGGAAACGCGGAACCACGCCAGCGGGCGCGCGTTGTCGGGGCCCGTCAACGGTGCCAGCTCAGCGCGTGCATGTCCCTGTCGAAAAAGGTGAAAGTCGCCCTCGACGAGAGCCGCATCCTGATCCTCGGGTCGCAGATCCTGCTCGGCTTTCAGCTCCAGGGCGCGTTCCGTCCGGCGATCGCCAAGCTGCCGCCCCACGACAGCCTGGTCTGGTGCGCGGCGCTCGGCCTGATCACACTCACGCTCGCCCTGTTGATCACACCCTCGGTGAGGCACCGGATGGTCGAGGGCGGCCAGGACACACGGCGGATCCTGCGGGTCATCGGGCGATGCGCCAGCCTGTCCCTCGTGCCCTTCGCGCTCGTCCTCGGGGCGGATCTCTTCCTTGCCGTGGAGCGGGTGCTCGGGCTCTGGGCCGGCATCTCCGCCGGTCTCGTCTTCGGCGCGCTGGCGCTCACGTTCTGGTTCGGGCTCGAGGCGGCGCGGGCACGCCGCACGGGCGGCCGTGAGCGCGCCATGGCCGATTCCGAACCCGAGCCCGGACCAACGCCCCTCGACGTGAAGATCGAGCAGATGCTGACCGAGGCCCGCGTGATCCTGCCCGGCGCGCAGGCGCTGCTCGGATTCCAGCTCGTCATCACCTTCACGGAAGCATTCGAGACCCTGCCGCTCGCCGCCCGGATCATCCACCTCGCCGCCCTCGGCCTGATCGCCCTCACGGTGATCTGGCTCATCGCGCCCGCCGCCTTCCACCGGATCGTCTATGCGGGCGAGGACACAGCGGAGTTCCACCGGCTGGGCACGCGCTTCCTGCTGGCCGCGAGCGTGACGCTGGCGCTCGGGATCTCGGCTGATCTCGGGGTCGTCGTGGCGAAGGTCGTCGGGTCCGGATCCTGGGGAATCGCTGCGGCGGGACTGTCACTCTGCGGGCTCGTCGGCCTGTGGCACGTGACGCCCCTCGTCCTTCGCCGACGGCAAGCACGGAGACGCCCGTTCCCGCAAACGAGAGGCGCCCCCCGATAGGCGGGCTGCCCGGAGATGCGGCCCGCCGCGGAGATCATCGCGGCGCATCCCGGCGTGATGCACCATCACATCCTCCCTCACCGGTGCGCCACAGACGGCAATCCGTCGCCGTGACCGGCCCACCCCGCCGCAGGATCAGCGCAGGACCGAGAGGTAATGCATGTCCTGCGTCAGGCAGAGGGAGAGGCGCCACTCCACCGGGCGCTCCTCCAGGTCCATCGCGACGCGGTCGATCTCCAGGGCGGGCGTTCCTTCCGGCATCTCCAGCAGGGCGGCCTCGCGGGCCGGCAGCAGGATCGCCTTGAGACGCTCGCGGGCGGTCCCGATGGTGATCCCGAACCGCGTCGCGTAGAGGCTGTAGAGCGTGTTGGGGAGCGAAAGCTCGGCAATGCCCGGAAACAGACTCTCCGGCAGGCTGATCGTCTCGCACACGCAGAGCCGGCCGGCGACGGAGCGCAGGCGCTCGATCCGAACCACCTGGGCCGTCCGGGGCAGATCGAGGCGCTCGCGCTCGTCGCCATTCGCCGTGCCCCGGGAGAGCGCCAGCACGCGGCTGTCGGGGATCCCGCCCCCGTCCGCATCCGGCCGCAGCTTGAAGAAGCGAAAAACGCTCTGCTGGTCGTCGTGCTCGGCCACGAAGGTGCCGCGTCCCTGGCGGCGCACCAGCAGGCTGTCGGCGGTCAGGGCGTCCAGGGCCTTGCGCACCGTCCCCTGGCTGACCCCGAGTTCGGCGGCGAGTTGCCCCTCGCTCGGCAGCAACTGGCCAGGCTGCCAGACCGCGTCGGCGAGGCGGCGCAGCAGTGTGTCGTAGACCTGCCGGTAGAGCGGCCGATATCCCACGGTCTCGCCGCGCGGCGCATCGGTCGAAGGGCCTGAGCCCGATCGCCTCATCTCGTCCCGACGCCGCTCCTCACCCCTGGGAGATGCGGTCGCATCCGTACTCGGCACAGTCTCCCTCTCCTCGTTAGAGCGCGGGTCTGAGGCTGGCAATCGGAGGAGCGGAGCAAGCCACAGACAATGAGATTGGGTAGCCTTCGCTCACAGCGACCGGATCTCCGCCAGGAGGGCATCGGGAATGCTCACCCCCTCGGCTTCCGCCCGGGCGCGCAGGGCGAGACGGCGGGCCCCCGGGAGGCGAGCCCCCTCCTGCGCCTCGATCGACGCCGCGAGCGCCGCGAAGCGTGCCAGGGTTCCGTCGCCGAAGGCGGTGGCGTCGATCGCGATGAGAAGCTGGCCGGTGCCCGGCGGCTCGCCCTCGGCGTCGAGGAACGAGCTCGCCTCGGCGGCGTAGCGCCCGCCCGTCAGCCCGGCGGCAAGCAGCTCGACCATCAGCGCGAGCGCCGTACCCTTGGCGTCGCCGAGGGGCACCATGGTGCCGGCGAGGGCGGCGGCCGGATCGGTGGTGGGGCGGCCCTCCGCGTCGAGCGCCCAGCCCTCCGGGATGGCCTCGCCGCGCTGCCGGGCCGCCATGATGTTGCCCCGCGCGACCTTCGAGAGGGAGAGATCGACCACGATCGGGGCGCGGCCCGGCAGCGGGCAGGCGAAGGCGATCGGGTTGGTGCCGAACACCGCTTTTGCCCCGCCCCAGGGAGCCATCGCGGCGGGCGTGTTGGCGAACAGCAACGCGACGAGCCCCTGTGCGGCGAGCGCCTCGACGGGCCGCCCGGCCGCGCCGCAATGGTGCGAGCGGCGAATGCCAGCCGCCGCAAGGCCCTGCGCCCGCGCTACCGCCGGCAGCTGCGCCACGGCCGCGTCGAGGGCCGGATAGGCGAAGCCGTGCGCGGCATCGATCGCCAGGAGGCCGGGCCGCGGCCGGGTGACCACCGGGACGGCATCGCCCACCACCTTGCCGCGGCGCAGTTGCGCCGCGTAGGCGGGCAGCCGCGACAGGCCGTGCCCCTTCAGCCCGTCGGCCTCGGCGCCGACGAGGGCCCGGGCCGTGCTGGCGGCCGCATTCGGGCTCGCCCCGCAGCTGATCAGCGCCGCGGCGGCGAGGTCGTGGGCGGCCGCAAGGGTGAGGATCGGCATCGGGTCTGCCCTCCGTGAGGCGGTGCCTCGGATGCTCAGGCGCTGCGGTAGAGCTTGGTCATCACGAATTCCCGGTGGCCGAGCGCCTCGGCAGCGGTGAGCCGGCCGTTGGCAGTGCGCACCACCATGTCGATCAGTGCGTCACCCGCTTGGCTGATCGTCATCTCCCGCGTCAGCACGCCCGAGACATCGACGTCGATGTGCTCGCCCATGGTGCGCACGGTGCGCGGATTGCCCGAGATCTTGATCACCGGAAGGATCGGGTTGCCGATGACGTTGCCCTGGCCGGTCGGGAAGGTGTGCACCACGTAGCCCGCCGCCGCCATCAGGGTCACGCATTCGGCCGCCGCCGAGGACGTGTCCATGAAGTAGAGGCCCGGCCCCTTCGCGGGCGCCTCGGCGGGCTTCAGCGCGTCGATGAAGCGCGAGGTGTGGCCGATCTTCTCCAGGTTGCCGAGCGCCTTCTCCTCAATGGTGGTGAGCCCGCCCACGATGTTGCCCTTGGTGGGCTGGCTGTCCGAGAGGTCATCGGTCTTGTGCGCCTCGATCACCTCGTCCTGATAGGCCTTCCACATCGCGTACCACTTCTCCGCCACGTCCGGCGTGGCGGCGCGCTCGCGGCAGAGATGCTCGGCGCCGGTGATCTCGGAGGTCTCGCCGAAGACGCCGTAGATGCCGAGCGGGATCAGCTTGTCGTAGAGGTTGCCGACGGTGGGGCAGGAGGACAGGCCCGTGGTGGTGTCGGACTCGCCGCACTTGGTCGAGACCCAGAGATCCGCGATCGGGCAGCGCTCGCGCGGCAGCTCGGTCGCCCATTGCACGAGGCGCTTGGCCTGGTAGCTCGCCTTGGCGATGGTGGCGATGTCGCCGTGGCCCTCGATGCCGAAGCCCACCACCGGCTTGCCGGTCCGGGCGATGCCCGCGACGACGCGGTTGGTCCACTGGTCCTCGATGCCGATCACCACCACGGCGGCGACGTTCGGGTTCGAGCCGATGCCGATCAGGGTGCGGAAATGCAGCTCCAGGTCCTCGCCGAACTGCAGCCGGCCATAGGAATGGGGCAGCGCCATCGTGCCCTTGACGAGGTTCGCGACCGCCTCGCAGGCGGCGTTGGAGAGGTCGTCGAGGGGCAGCAGCACCACGTGGTTGCGCACGCCCACGCGGCCGTTCTCGCGCCGCCAGCCCATGAAGGTGGCGTTGCGGTAGTCTGCCGAGGCGCGGGCGGCGGGCAGGGCTTTGGTGGCGAACTGGTCGGGGGCGCCGCCCGCGAAGGGGCTGGCGATCTCGGAGGCGAGCGTGGCAGCGGTTTTGGACATGATCACCTCACCAGCGCTTCGTCTTGACATTGTGAACATGGACGTGCTCGCCCTTGGCCACGTCCTTGATGACCCTGCCGATATCCTGGCCATACTTGATCGCCGTGTCGCCGGTCTTGAGGTCGGCGAGCGCCACCTTGTGGCCGATCGGGATGTCGTGCCGGACCTCGACCTCGAAGGTCGAGTTGTCCTGCGTAACGACGCCGAAGGCGGCCGTGCCGGCCTTGAGATCCTCGACCACCGCCACGGCGACGTTGTCGAGCGGGCTGTGGGCGAGAAGGTGCGGGTGGGTCCGCCCCCCGCCCGAAGCGGCGTGACTGCTCATCCTGTCTCCTCCCGGGCCGGCCGTCAGATTCCCTGGCCGGAAGTCTTCTATAAGACATCGGATTCCAGCGCCGTCAACCGCCCCGCCCGACCCCTGAGAATCCGGCTGCAAGGGCGAAGCTTCCGCCTTGAACTATCAGGCTGCGCAGGGCTGCTCGCGCGCCTCGATTGCGCAAAAAGATCTATCTTATATAAGACTGTCGCGATGCGCCCACCGCTGCGGGCGACAGGCGCATCGGCATGCGCAACGGCACCTGCCGTGCTGCCCCCGCGAGAGGCCGGACGGGTTCAGCCGTCGGCCAGGATCCGCCCCACATGCCGCAGCTTGTCCGGATTGCGCACGATGTAGATCGCGGCGATGCGCCCGTCCTCGATCGCCAGCGCCGTCGTCTGCAGGATCGCGCCGCGATCGATGCTGACATAGCCGGGAAGGCCGTCGATCCAGATCGGGCGCAGGAGCTGCGGCACCGCGGGCCCATGCTTGCGCTGCAGCCCCGCATAGAGCCGCAGGACCCGCGCGATCCCGACGATCGGGTTGCGGAAGGCGATCACCCGCCCGCCGCCATCCGAATGCAGTACGACATCCGCGGCCAGCATCCGGCCGAGCGCCTGCGTGTCGCCGTCGCGCGAGGCTGCGAAGAAGGCGGTCGCGATGCGCTCGGCCTCGGCCCGTTCGACCGTGTAGCGCGGGCGCGCCGCCTGGACATGCCGGCGCGCCCGGACGGCAAGCTGGCGCACCGCCGCCGCCTCCCGCCCGAGCGTGCCGGCGACCTCGTTCAGGGGAACGCCGAAGACGTCGTGCAGCAGGAAGGCCGCGCGTTCGAGCGGCGAGAGGCGTTCGAGCGCGAGCATCAGGGTCAGGGTGAGGTCGTCCTCGGGCTCCTCCGGCGTCGTGCCCATCAGCGGTTCGGGAAGCCACGCGCCCACATAGGTCTCGCGGCGCGCCCGTGCGGATTTCATCCGGTCGAGGCAGAGCCGCGTGACGATGCGGGTCAGGTAGGCCGCGGGCTCGTCCACCTCCGCCTCGACGCGCCGCCAGCGCAGCCACGCATCCTGGACCGCATCCTCCGCCTCCGCGACGGAGCCGAGCATGCGGTAGGCCAAGCGAACGAGGCGCAGGCGCTGCGCCTCGAAGACCCGTGTCGCCGCATCAGGCGGCATCACGGGGCGCCTCCGCGGGATGCGGCACCCGGAAGCCGACCTGAAGCCGATTCCAGACGTTGATCGCGCCGATCAGGAGCGTGAGCCGAACCTGCTCGGCCTCGCTGAACTCCGCGGCGAGCAGCGCATAATCGGCGTCGGGGGCGCCGGTCTCGGCGACGCGGGTCAGCGCCTCGGTCCAGGCGAGCGCCGCGCGCTCGCGCGGGCTGTAAAGGCTGGATTCGCGCCATGCGCTCAGCATGTAGAGACGCATCTCGGTCTCGCCGTGCCGGCGGGCATCGGTCGCATGCATGTGGATGCAGAAGGCGCAGCCGTTGATCTGCGAGGCGCGCATCTTCACGAGCTCCATCAGGCGGTGCTCCAGAGGGCCTGCCTTGAAGCTCGCCTCCAGCGCAAGCATCGCCTGAATGCCCTCGGGCGCCAACTTGTGGGGGTTCCGCAAACGGGGGGTCATGGTCCATCTCCCGCGTGCACCATGCACGCTTGCCACCATGACGATCGGCCCCTGCCGGGTGTGACATGCCGGGTTCAGTACCGGTGGTGCAGCACCGATGCCCTCCGCAATCCCTGCCGCGCCCATGACGGGAACCGACCGGTTCGCTCCTTCCCGCATGGCCTTGAACCGCCCCGGTCCGACCTTCCGTTTCATGTCCTCGCAGGGCGCGCGGGCCGGCCTCTCCGAAGGACGAAGCTGCGGGCCGGGCGCCGGACGCCCCAGTCGGCCACGTGCCGGAGCCGGCCGACCGAGATGGCTTCGGCAGCCAAGCCAGGGCTGCGGGCCTTCAGCCTGTTCTCTCCCATATCGCCGGATCCCGCTTCCCACCCTGGATGATGGATAATCTTGGCTTATGCCGTGTATCCAGCGTATCTCTGAGCGCCTTAAGAAATCCCGTAGCCTGGTCCGGGAGCATGCCTATCAATTCGTCCAGCTTGCGGAGCGTATTCGCCCTGGACGTGAGATCATCAGGCTCAAGCGCGTTGAGAGAGTAGGAAAACAGATCGCCAATGCGGATTTCGAGCCTGGCCGTATTGTCGGACCTGCGTCCCGGTATGAGGTCGGCCATGTCCTACTCCATCCATGTGGCTCGCACGCTGCATCTATCCTCCTGTTCCAACGATCCTGCTCGTCGCCCGTTCACCCCGCGGCGCGAGACTCGCCGACCGCCGGCTGCGTGCAGCATCCGCACGCTCGTCCTCACCGGGACCATCGCGCGCAGCTTCGGCCTCGACGCCCTCGCGGACGCGTTCCGCTACGAGGAACCCGGCGCGCATCTCGGGAAGATCTGCGTTGACGTCCGAGGCCGGTCTGCGGCACTCGCGGGATGCGGCGGCACGAACGCTGCGAGAGCGGCACGAAGGAGCGTCACACATGAGAGCGGCGGACCTCGCGCCCTATGCGGATCGGGTTCTGGCGGAGGCGACCCTCCCGGAGCTGCCGAACCATTCCCGCGGCAAGGTGCGGGACAATTACGACCTGCCCGACGGGCGGCGCATCCTGATCAGCAGCGACCGGATCAGCGCCTTCGACCGCATCCTGGCCGCGATCCCGTTCAAGGGGCAGGTCCTCACCCAGACGGCGCGCTACTGGTTCGAGGCCACCCGCGACCTCTGCCCGAACCACGTGCTGGACTATCCCGACCCGAACGTGGTGGTGGCCCGCCGCCTCGACATCCTGCCGGTGGAGATCGTGGTGCGCGGCTATCTCGCCGGGACCACCGCGACCTCGATCCTGACCCAGTACAGGGCGGGCTTGCGCGAGATGTACGGCCACCGCCTGCCGGACGGGATGCGGCCGAACGAGCGCCTGCCGGAGGCGATCCTTACGCCCACCACCAAGGCAGGGGAGGGCGGCCACGACACGCCGCTGACGCCCGACGCGATCCTCGCCCAGGGGCTGCTGACGCAGGAGCAGTGGGAGACGGTGTCCCGCGCCGCGCTTGCGCTGTTCGCGCGCGGCCAGGAGCTCGCCGCCCGGCGCGGGCTCATCCTCGCCGACACCAAGTACGAGTTCGGGACGGATGCGGATGGCCGGATCGTGCTGGCCGACGAGATCCACACGCCCGACAGCAGCCGCTACTGGTTCGCCGCCAGCTACCCGGAGCGCTTCGCCGCCGGCACGGCCCCGGAGAGCTTCGACAAGGATTTCATCCGCAACTGGGTCGTGGCCCGCTGCGACCCCTATCGGGACGCGATCCCGGCGATCCCGCCCGAGATGGTGCTGGAAACCGCCTCGGTCTACATCCGCGCCTTCGAGACCATCACCGGCGAGACCTTCATACTCCCGGATCTCTCGCTTGCGCCGCTCGAACGCATCCGCCGCAACCTGCGGGCCTATCTGTGAGGGGGCTTGGTCCGCGGGGGTGATGCGGATTTCGCGCGGCCCATCGTCCGGGACAGGGGGCGGGAGAGAAACCGACGGTCGGCTCGGAGACCGTCGGTTCCCTCGCAACCAGCCGGCCGGAGGCCGGATCACGCCAGCATCTGCAGGTCGCCGTCGACCGCGAGGGCCTGGCCCGAGATGGTGCGCCCCCGCGGCGAGGCCAGGAACACGATCTGATCGGCGATCTGGCGGGCCGTGACGTAGTCCTTGATCGAGGCCGCCGCGAAGGCTTCAGCCTCGGCCTGCGCGAAGCTCAGGCCCCGCTGCTGGGCGCGGGCTTCGAGCACCCGCCGCTGCCGGTCGCCCGCGACGATGCCCGGCAGGACCGCGTTCACCCGGATCCCGTCCGCCCCGAGTTCCCGCGACAGGGACTTCGTGAAGCCGATGACCCCCCACTTCGCCGCCGCGTAGGGCGTGCGCAGGGGAAAGCCGAACCGGCCCGCCGCCGAGGACAGGTTGACGATCGACGGGTTGCGGCTTCGGCGCAGGAGCGGCACCGCGTGGCGCACGCAGTTGAACTGCCCGGTGAGGCAGACCGCGAGGCAGCGGTCCCACTCCTCCGGACCGATCTCCTCGACGCGGCCGGTCGGGCCGGCGATGCCCGCGTTGTTGACGAGCGCATCGAGCCCGCCGAGCGCGGCCGCGGCCTCCGCGAACAGATGCTCCACCGCCGCGCGATCGGCGACATCGGCCCGCGTGCCGGTGATCCCCGCCGGCAGCGCGGCGAGCGCGCCATCATCGACGTCGCAGACATGGACCCGCGCGCCCTCCTCCTGGAAGGCGCGGGCGATCTCAAGCCCGATTCCGGAAGCCCCCGCCGTCACCAGGACCCGCAGGTCCTTCACGTCCATATCCATCACGCTCTCCCTTCCTCCGGCAGACGCCCGCTGCCGGCAATGAATCGCGCCGCCTCCTCGATATCGGCGACGAGGGCCGCGCGGGCGGAGGGCCCGTTCCGCTCGCGGATCGCCGCGACGAGGCGGGCGTGGTGGCGCTCCGCCGTCCCCTCCGCGAGGCGCTGGCCCGAGACGCGCATGTCGAGGTTGAGCACCGGGCCGACCCGCAGCCACAGCCCCTCGATGATCGACACCAGCGTCGGCAGCTGCGTCGCGGCGTAGACCGCGAAGTGCAGGTCCTTGTTCGCCCGCACCGCCCGCTCGAAATCCGGATTCTCGGCATGCGCCTCCGCCCGGAAGACCGCGTCATGCGCGGCGATCGCCGCGAGATCCGCCTCGCCGCGCAGGCGGGCCGCCTCCTCGGCGGCGAAGCCCTCGATGGCGATCCGCACCCGCGTCAGCTCGCGGAACTGGCCGGCATTCATCAGCGGCACGCGCACCGAGCGGTTGGGCAGCACCTCGAGCGCGTCGTCCGCCGCGAGCCGCGACACGGCCTCGCGCACCGGCATCATCGAGGTGCCGAGCTGGTCGGCGACCCGGCGCAGCGACAGGCGCTCGCCGGGCGCGAGCTCCCCCGCGATGAGGAGCGCGCGCAGCTCCGCATAGACGCGCTCGCCGAGCGTCGCGCGCTCCATCCGGCCGATCCTGGCGATGGCTCCGTCCACGGCGCTCCTGCCCTTTCCCGATCCTGCGGCGCGAGGGCTCGACAGGCACCCGGTTTGATGCCACCCTAAGTGTGATCACAGATCACGGCAAGCCATCGACCGTGACGGGTTGCAAGGGCAGGAACGCACCATGACGCAGGGGATGAACCCGACGCGCCGCCGCATCATGCAGGGTACGCTCGCAGCCGGCGCGGCGCTCGCCATGCCGGCCATCGTCCGCGCGCAGGAGGGCCCGATTCGCATCGGCCACCTGACGCCGCGCACGGGCTTCCTCGGGCCGCTCGGCGAATATGCGGTGGCGGCCGCCCAGCTCGCCACCGAGGAGATCAACGCGGCGGGCGGCATCAACGGCCGCAAGGTCGAGCTCCTCACCGAGGATTCGGTGAACCCGCAGACCGCGTCGAGCAAGGCGGAGCGCTACATCGAGCGCGACAAGGTGGTGGCGATCGTGGGCGAGATCTCCTCGGCCTCGGCGCTCGCCATCGGGCAGGTGGCGCAGCGCGGGCGCACCCCCTTCTTCAACACCGGCGCCAATTCCGACGCGCTGCGCGGCCAGGACTGCAAGCGCTTCATGTTCCACATCGAGGGCGCGAACTCGATGTACGTGAAGGCGGTCGGCCGCTCGCTGGTCCAGGAGGGACTGGTCAAGGGCAAGAAGTGGTACTCGCTCACCGCCGACTACGCCTTCGGCCACGATCTCCTGCGCGTCGCCAAGGTGTTCATGGAGGCCAATGGCGGCACCTTCGCGGCCGACGAGCTCGTGCCCACCGACGCCACCGACTTCTCCGCCTACCTCATCAAGATCCGGCAGGCGAAGCCCGACCTCGTGATTTCGAACCTCGCCGGCAACCAGATCACCAACTTCCTCAAGCAATACGCCGAGTACGGGCTGCCCTTCCCCATCGCCGGCTTCGGCTTCGACACGGCGCTCGCCTGGGGCGCGGGGCCCGGCAGCTTCGCCGGGACCTGGCCCTGCCTGTGGCACCACAAGGTCGATACGCCCTCCGCCAAGGCCTTCGTCGCCGCCTTCACCAAGAAGACCGGCAAGCCGCCCGAGAACCAGGCCTGGGGCGACTACAACGGCATCAGAATCGTCGCCCAGGCGATCCGCGAAACGAAGTCGATGGAGGGACCTGCGCTCGTCTCCTACCTGGAGAGCGGCGCCAAGTTCGACGTGCTGAAGCCCCGCCCCGGCTATTTCCGTGCGCGCGACCACCAGCTCATCAGCGAGATGTTCGCCATCACGGCGCTTCCGGCTGACAAGGTGAAGGACAAGTGGGACATCTTCACCTCCTCGCCGGCCCTGCCGGGGCCGCAGGAGGACATGGAGGTGCTGGCGCCCACGGCCGAGGAGGCCGCCTGCAAGATGGATGCGTGATCCCCGCCGGATCCGCATGACCCGCAGGAACCCCTCTCCCGAGCGGGGAGAGGGGTTCCTGCGTCACGTGTTTCGAAATCTGGTCCACCGAAACGGAACCGACCCGCCGTGATGCTTCTCACCCTTGCCGTCGAGCAGGTCGTGAACGGCCTGTTCCTGGGCGCGATCTACCTGCTCATCGCCCTCGGGCTGTCGCTGATCTTCAGCCTGGGCGGCATCGTGAACCTCGCGCACGGGGCGTTCTTCGCCATCGGCGCCTACCTGACCATCGTGCTCTCGCCCGTTCTCGGCTTCGGCGGTGCGCTCGTGGCGGCGCCCGCCATCGTCGGGATCATCGGCCTCGTGGTCGAGCGGGTGCTCTTCCGCCGCTTCTACCGCGCGGACCCGATCCTCTCGCTCCTCCTCACCTTCGGCCTCGCCATGGTGGCCGAGCAGGCCCTGCGGATGATCTTCGGCGCCCCGCCGCTCCCCTACAGCATCCCGCAGGCCCTGCGCGGGCAGCTCTTCCTCGGCGATTTCGTGCTCTCCCGCTACCGCCTCAGCATCCTGGCCGCGGTGGTGCTCGCGGTCGCCGCCGTCTGGTACCTGCTCCAGCGCACCACCTTCGGGCGCGTGGTGCGGGCGGGCGTGCAGAACCCCGACATGGTCGCGGCGCTCGGCATCTCCCTCAAACCCTACATGGCCGCGGTCGTGTTCATCAGCGTCGGGCTCGCGGCGCTCGCCGGGGTCATGCTCGCGCCGATCACCGGCGTGCATCCGGCCATGGGCGCCGAGGTGCTCACCGGGGCCTTCGTGGTGGTGGTGATCGGCGGCCTCGGCTCGTTCTGGGGCGTCGTCGCGGCGGCGCTCATCGTGGGCGTCGTCCGCGGCCTGATGGTGCTGGTCTATCCGGGCTTCGCCGAGGCCGCGATCTACGCCCTCATGGCCATCATCCTGCTCGTCCGGCCCCGCGGCCTGTTCGGCGAGCGCATCCTGCGCTTCGAATAGGAGCCGCCCGATGACCCGTACGGACCGGCTTGCGCTTCCGGCCTTCGTCGCCGCCCTCGTCGTCCTGCCCCTTGGGCTCCAGGCGATCGGGCTGACCCTCACCTCGGCCACCGACGTCGTGGTCTTCGCGGTCGCCTGCCTCGGCCTCAACATCCTGGTCGGGCAGACCGGCCTCGTGTCCTTCGGGCACGGCGCCTTCTTCGGCCTCGGCGCCTATGCGGCGGCGATCAGCCAGCGGGCCTTCTTTCCCGGCAGCCTCGTCGCCCCGACGCTGTTCGCCCTGGTGTTCGTGGCGCTTGCCGCCCTCCTGGTCGGCCTCCTGGTCCTGCGGCGGCGCGGGGTCTACTTCTCCCTGCTCACGCTGGCCCTCTCGGCCCTCAGCTTCACGGTGGCCTATCGCTGGACCGCGCTCACCGGCGGCGAGAGCGGCTTCGGGGGCGTGGTGCGGCCGGCCCTGCTCGGATTCGATCTCGGCGAATCCGTCCTCTGGTACGGGGTGGTCGCGGCCTGCGGCTTCGGTGTCCTGTACGCGCTGGCGCGCCTGCGCCGCTCGCCCGTGGGCAGCGTGCTGGAGGCGATCCGCGAGAACGAGCAGCGGGCGCGCTTTCTCGGCTACCCGACGACCCGCTACAAGCTCCTCGCCTTCACGGTGTCGGCGACCGTGACCGGGTTTGCCGGCGTGCTCTCGGTCTTCACCCACCGCTTCGCTTCCGCCGAGCCGCTCGGCATCGCCTTCTCGGGCGAGCTCCTTGCCATGGTGGTGATCGGCGGCATGCGCAGCCTCGCCGGGCCGGCGATCGGCGCCCTGTTCTTCATCCTGTTCCGCGAACTGCTCTCGATCTGGACCGGCGACTGGCTGTTCTGGTTCGGCCTCCTGTTCATCGGCTTCATCCTGTTCTCGCCGGACGGGCTCGTCGGCATCGGCGAGCGCATCCTGCGCCTGATGCGGCCCGCGGCGACCGAGGCCGCCGCCATGGCGGGCCGCAAGGCCGGCGCGCCCGAGAACCTGCCGGACTTCCTGCGCCCGACCGGGCTCGTGCCGGGCTCGATCCTGGCCGCGACCCACATCTCGAAGCATTTCGGGGGCATCAAGGCGGTGGAGGACGTCTCGATCGCGGTGCGCGACCGGACGCTCCACGCCCTGATCGGCCCGAACGGCGCCGGCAAGACCACGGCCTTCAACCTGATCTCCGGCATGTTCCGCCCGGATACCGGCGACGTTACCCTGCAGGAGCACTCGATCGCGGGCCTGCCGCCGGAGCGGATCTGCGCGGCCGGCCTCGGGCGCTCCTTCCAGATCACCAACCTGTTCCCGGCCCTCAGCGTCGAGGAGAATGTGCGCCTCGCGGTGCAGGGGCGGCATCCCGGGCGCTTCAACCCCTGGCGCGACGCCCGCCACCGGCGGGAGGTCGCGGCCGAGACCCGCGAGATCCTGCGCTGGCTCGGCCTTGCCGGCCTGGAGCGGGCCGAGGCCGGCTCGCTCTCCTATGGCGGCCAGCGCCTCCTCGACATGGGGGTGGCGCTCGCGACGAAGCCGCGCGTGCTCCTCCTCGACGAGCCGCTCGCCGGGCTCGCCGCCGCCGAGCGCGGGCGCATCGGCGACATCATCAAGCGCGTCTCGACCGAGGTGCCGGTCCTGATGGTCGAGCACGACATCGACCGGGTGTTCCAGATCGCCGATGCCGTCACGGTGATGAACGAGGGCCGGGTGCTGGTCGACGGCACGGTCGAGGATGCCCGCTCCAGCAAGGCCGTGCAGGAGGTCTATATCGGCTCGGGCACGGCCGCGATGGCAGCGAAGCCCCGCCCGAGCGCCGCGGGAGGCGGCACGCTCCTGTCGCTCGACAAGGTCGATACCTTCTACGGCAAGAGCCACATCCTGGCCGGCGTCACCTTCGACGTGCACGAGAACGAGATCGTGGCGCTGCTCGGCCGCAACGGGGCGGGCAAGTCCACCTGCCTCAAGACCATCACGGGCATCGCGCCCCATGCCGCCGGCCATATCCGGCTCGGCACTGATAGCCTCGACGGGCGCTCGGCCGCCGCGATCGCCCGGGCCGGCATCGGATACGTGCCGCAGGGGAGGGGGCTCTTCGCCGGCATGAGCGTCGCCGAGAACCTCGAACTGGGGCGGCTTCGCCGCCGCACCGGCAACGGCGTGCACTGGGACGAGGAGCGCATCCTCTCCTACTTCCCGCGCCTGCGCCAGCGCTGGCGCACCGCCGCCGACTACCTGTCGGGCGGCGAGCAGCAGATGGTGGCGGTGGCGCGCGCCCTGTCCGGCGACACCCGCGTCCTCCTCCTCGACGAGCCCTTCGAGGGGCTGGCGCCCGCCGTGGTCGAGAGCCTGTTCGAGACCTTCGACGCGCTCCGCCGCGAGGTCTCGATCGTGATCGTCGACCACAACCTCGACCTCGCGCTGGCGTTATCGGACCGCACCGTCGCGCTGGAGCGCGGCCGGGTCATGCATGTCGGCCCGTCGAGCGCGCTGCGCGACGACTTGGATCTGCGCCGCAAGGTGCTGTGGCTGTGACCGGAGATTCTCGCATGCCGACCGTCGCAATCATCGGAGCCGGGCTGATCGGCCGCTCCTGGGCCGTGGTCTTCGCCCGGGCCGGCTTCCAGGTCCGCCTCACCGACCGGGATCCGGCGGCTTTGTCCGCCGCGCCCGGCCATATCGCGGAGGCCCTGCGCCAGCTCGAAACCCATGGCCTCGTCGGGGACATCCCGGTCATCCTCGAGCGGGTGACCTGCACCGGCGCGCTGGCCGATGCGGTCGCGGGCGCCGATCTCGTGCAGGAATGCGGTCCCGAGACCGTCGAGGCCAAGCGCGCGCTGTTCGCGGAGCTCGATGCCCTCTGCCCGCCCGGCACGATCCTCGCCTCCTCCACCTCGGCCATCGTGGCCTCGCGCTTCACGGAGGATCTGCCCGGCCGCGCCCGCTGCCTCGTCGGGCATCCGGTCAACCCGCCCCACCTCGTGCCGGTGGTTGAATTGTGCGGCGCGCCCTGGACCGACCCGGCGGTGGTGGAGCGCGCCCGCGCCCTCTACGCGGCGGCGGGCCAGGTGCCGGTGACCCTGCACCGCGAGGTCGAAGGCTTCGTGCTCAACCGGCTGCAGGGGGCGCTCCTGTCGGAGGCGTTCCGCCTCGTCGCCGAGGGCGTGGTGAGTCCGGAGGACCTCGACAAGACCGTGGCGGAGGGGTTGGGCCTGCGCTGGTCCTTCCTCGGCCCCTTCGCCACCATCGACCTCAACGCCCCGGGCGGCGTCGCCGATTACGCCGCCCGTTACGGCGGGTTCTATCGCCGCCTCGCCGCCGACCCGGCCCCACCCGAGGTCTGGGATGCGGACAGCCTCGCGCGGATCGGGGCCGCCTGGAACGGCGGGCCGGATCCGGCAAGCCCCGACGAGCGCGCACGCCGCCGCGACGCCCGCCTCGCCGCCCTGATGGCGCACAAACGCGCCCAAAACTGAGCAAGAAAGGCACCCCCATGGCCGCACGCAAAGTCATCATCACCTGCGCCGTCACGGGAGCGATCCACACGCCCTCAATGTCGCCCCACCTGCCGGTGACGCCCGAGGAGATCGCCGAGGCGGCGATCGGGGCCGCGGAGGCCGGCGCAGCGATCGTCCATCTGCACGCCCGGGATCCGAAGACGGGCAAGCCCGACCAGCGCCCGGAGGCCTTCCGGCCCTTCCTCTCCGTCATCAAGCAGCGGGCGAACTGCGTCATCAACCTGACCACCGGCGGCGCCCCCACCATGGGCATCGAGGAGCGTCTGGCGCCGGCCTCCGAACTCAAGCCCGAGGTCGCCTCCCTCAACATGGGCTCGATGAATTTCGGCCTCTACCCGATGCTGGAACGCTTCAAGTCGTTCAAGCACGACTGGGAGGAGCCCTACCTGGCCGGCTCGCGCGACCGCATCTTCAAGAACACCTTCGCGGATATCGAGCACATCCTGACCACCTGCGCCGAGAACGGCACGCGCTTCGAGGTCGAGTGCTACGACATCGGCCATCTCTACACGCTCGCGCATTTCGCCGACCGCGGGGTGATCAAGCCGCCCTTCTTCGTCCAGAGCGTGTTCGGGATCCTGGGCGGAATCGGCCCGCATCCGGAGGACGTGGCGCACATGAAGCGCACCGCCGACCGGCTGTTCGGCAACGACTATCACTGGTCGGTGCTGGGGGCTGGCCGCAACCAGCTCCCCATCGCCGCCCAGGCCGCCGCGCTGGGCGGCAACATCCGGGTCGGGCTGGAGGACTCGCTCTGGATCGGCCCCGGCAAGCTCGCCCAGTCGAATGCCGAACAGGTGACGCGGGCGCGCCAGATCATCGAGGGCCTCGGTCTCGAGATCGCGACCCCGGACGACGCCCGCACGATCCTCGGGCTGAAGGGCGGAGACCGGGTCGGGTTCTGACCCCCCGGCGGCCCAGGACGGGGACGACCGTCGGCGGCGACCGAGAGGGCCCGGTTCGCCCGCAAGCGCGCCTGAGAGGTCGCCGCGCGGGTCGGCTGCGACCGTGCCGCGCGGCGCTCCGGCGGCGGCGCCCCAGGGCGCGCTGATCACCTTTGAGAACGGCCAGCTGCGCATTCCGGAGTGAGCGCGCGCCGACCGGGCGGCCTCACGCCGCCCGGTCCAGCGCGGCCTCGGCGAGGATGGCGGCGATCGCGTCCGCCAGCGCGGTGTCGTCGCCCGCCATGCCCTCCATGGCGGCGAGCCGCGCCACGACGGTCGCGGTGACCGCCTCCTCCACGGTATCCTCCGCATAGGCGTAGTAGATCACCGCGTGCTGGCCGTCGCGGTGGCAGCGGCCCTCGATCTGCTGGAGCTGGATCGCGCTGTGGCGCATGTCGTGCACGACGAGCGCGCGCGGCGCCTCGCCGCCGAGACACTCGCCGCGATGCAGCGAGATCGATTCGGTGACCGTGAAGATGACGATGTCGCTGTCGCCGCGCTGGAAGGCGAGGCGGGCTTCCTCGTTCGCCTCGCCCGGGCGCTGCCCGTTGATCTCCTCGACGCGCCAGCCCTGCCCGCGCAGCGTCGCGGCGAGAAGAGCCGAAGTCTCCAGGAACGCCACCGAGATCGCCACCTGCTCGCCCGCCGCCAGCAGGTCGCCCGCGAAGGAAGCGGTGCCCTCGACCCGCAGCAGGCTCGCCTTCTGGCGGAAGCGCAGATCCGCCGCCCAGCCGGTCGGGCGCCGCGTCGAGCCGCCGGCGAGGCCGAACTCGCGGCGGAACTCGCGCCAGGTCGCCGCATAGAGGCGGCGCTCGGCCGGCCCGAGCGCGGTCGGGGCGACTTCGCGCTGCACCTCCGGCCAGCCCGCGATGTCGGCAGGGCGGCGGCGCAGCCCGATCGCGCGCTCGCCCCGATAGAGCAGGTCGGCCATTACCGCGCGGTCGCGCTCGTTCGGCGTCCAGGACCAGTTCACCCAGCGCCCCTTCGCCCGCCCGATCCCAAGGCTGCGCATCAGGGTGCGGAAATCCGCCAGGGTCTCGGTCGGGCGCCCGGCCGCATGGCCGAGCAGGCGCCCGAGATAGGAGAGTTCGTGCGGCGACTGCCCGGCCGTGGCGCTCATGTAGACCGTGAAGGCCGCCCGGTCGGCGAGCTGGCGGCAGGCCATGCTCTGCTGTGCGTAAGGATTGCGCAGCCGATGGGCCTCGTCGAAGGCGACGAGGGGCCAGGTCCGCTTCGGCCGCCCCTCCCGGGCCAGTTCGTTGTTGCGCGCGCGGGTCGAGCGCCGGGTGCTGCCCGGCGGCGCCTCGAACAGGGATTTTGTGCGCTCGTAGTTGATCAGCGTCACGGCCTTGGGCGGCAGGCCGGCGCCCGCGATGGTCCGGCGCCATTGCGGCAGGGCCCCCTTGGGGCAGACGATCAGCACCTCGGCCTCGGGCATCGCGGCCAGCGCCGCCCAGACGGAGAGCGTCTTGCCGAGCCCGGTGAGATCGCCGAGCAGGAAGCCCGGCCGGCCGGCAGCGCGGGCCGCCAGGATCGCGTCGCGCGCCACGCGCTGGTGAGGACGCAGGACGAAGGTCGGGGACGGGCCGGTCTCGACGGGCATTGCACCTCAGGATGGGGTGGGGGCGGACTCGATCGGCAGCGTGGCCGAGGATCCGCTCCCCGACGCGCCCGATCCCGCATACCGCAGCCGCTGGCGGCGCGATACGGCCGCGCAGCTCGACCCGCAGTGCCTCCTGCCTGCTCTCATGCTCTCCGTCGCCAAGCTCGCGATCGACGCCGTCGTGGCGGGACGGGCTGTGGGCTGCCGTCCGCCCCTCCCAAGTCCGCAAGACGGTCGTGGAGGCCGGAACAATCCTCATGCTGAGGCGCGGGCGATCGCAGATCGCCCGCGCCTCAGCATGAGGGCCGGGGCTGGTTGCCACGGGAGGGAGCGCTCGGTCAGCCGGTTTCATACGGCTTCCGGTTGATCTGTTCCGAGGCGAGTCCGCGCGGGGAACCCCTCTCCCGTGCGGGAGAGGGGTTCCCGCGGTTCCCGCGCCCTCTTGTCTCCGAACGGAGCGGCCGGAAACCGGATCACCCCCTACCCCGCCCGCGGCGGGGCAGGGCGCCTCCATCCGGAGCCTAGGCCGCGCTCTGGATCGACCGGAGAACCGTCGCGAGCTGATCGGCTTGTTCACGCGTCAGCCCGGTGCTGACGACACCACCATTGCAACAGACCGTGTAGGTTCCATCCCCGCACAGTCTCACCTTGATCGAGGCCATGACGCCCTTTACTCGGCACCGCAAAAGCGGCTTGCCCGAACCTTAGCCATTCGGTCGCAGGCCGCAACTGCCGCAGGCCGGGGATGTGGGGATGGCGGCCCGCCTCCATCAATACGCCACCCATGAGCGGGATGCAGACCCGGTCTCGCCCGCATGCCGGCCTCTCACGGATCGGGCTTCAGGGCCGCGAAGGCCGGTTCCAGCGACGCGAGAAACATCTCGGACGCCACCGGCAGCGTCCGGTGGGCTTTCTTGATCAGGCAGACCGGGCGCTCGAAGCTCGGCTCGGCGATGGGGCGCGAGCGCAGATCCGGCTCGGCCCGGATCTCCCGCGCCGAGCCGGGCAGGATCGTCAGGCCGAGCCCCGCCCGCACCATGCCGATCGCCGTCATCATGTAGGTCGCCTCGCAGGCCGTCACGGGAAGCCGTCCGGCCGCCACGAAGGCGCTATCGACCACGGCCCGCACGCTCGTCTCGGCATCCATGAGCACGAGCGGATACTCGGCGAGGCACTCCACGGTCACCGCCGCCATCGCCCCGATCGGGTGGCCGGCGGGATAGACCACGTGCAGGGTGTCGACCGCGCGGGCGAGCACCGTCACCTCGGGATCGCGGATCTCGCCGCCCATGATGCCGAGATCGACCTCCTCCCGGCGCACGAGGTCGAGCACGCGCTGCGCGATCGCGTCCTTCACCGCGAAGGTCATGCGCGGATGGGCAGCCCGGAAGGCCGCGATGGCGTCCGGCAGGAGATCGGCCGCGAAGGAGGGCAGGGTCGCGATCCGCACGATGCCGTGACGGCGCGCGGCGAGATCGCGGGTGTCCACGACCACGCTATCGAGCTCGCGCAGCACCCGCTGGAAGACCGGCAGCAATTCGCGGCCGATCCGGGTCGGCGCGACGTTGCGGCTGTCGCGGTCGAGGAGGCGCACCGCCAGCGCCTCCTCGAGGCGCCGGATCTGCACGGTGAGCGCAGGCTGCGACAGGTTCAGCAGCGCCGCCGCGCGCGTGAAGCTGCGCAGATGCGCGACGGAGACGAAGGCGCGGATCTGGCGCAGGCTGAGGTCCATAACGAAACACTATCGCTGCGATCCAACCTTTTCAATTGCTTGATCGAACCATCCGTCGTTTCGTGATCCAAAGAACACGCGGCACCCCGCGACCGAAGACGGAGGAAACGATGCTGGCCCTGCTCGGCCTGTGCACGATCGCCCTTTTGCTCGCCGTCATCCTGACGAAGCGCATGTCGCCGCTCGTCGCCCTGATCGTCATCCCGGTGGCGGCCTCCCTCGTCGGCGGGTTCGGCCTCGAGACCGGCAAATTCGTGCTCGGCGGGATCCAGAGCCTCGCGGGCGTCGTCGGCATGTTCGTGTTCGCGATCCTGTTCTTCGGGGTCGTCAGCGATGCGGGGATGCTCGACCCGATCATCGATCGCATTCTCGCTACGGTCGGCACCCGCCCGACCCGGATCGTGCCCGGCACGACGCTGCTCGCACTCCTGATCCACCTCGACGGCTCGGGCGCGGTGACCTTCCTGATCACTATCCCGGCGATGCTGCCGCTCTACGACCGCGTCGGCATCGACCGGCGGATCCTCGCCTGCGCCGCCTCGATGGCGGCGGGCGTCAACTTCCTGCCCTGGACCGGGCCGATGATCCGGGCCTCGGCCGCCCTCAAGCTGCCGATCCCCGAGATCTTCTCGCCCCTCGTCGCCGTGCAGGCGGTCGGTCTCGTGTTCATCTTCACGGTCTCGTACTGGCTCGGCCTGCGCGAGGAGCGCCGCCTCAAGCGTGCGCAGCGGGCCCTCGCCGCGGGCGGCGAGGCGGGCCCGGCCATCCGCACCTTGAGCGACGCCGAGCGGGCCCTGCGCCGGCCCGACCGGTTCTGGGTCAACCTCGCGCTCACCCTCGCGGTGCTCGGCACCATGGTGTTCATGGCGGAGAAGATCCCGCCGGCCCTGATGTTCATGCTCGGCACGGCCGTCGCGCTCCTCGTCAACTACCCGAACGTGGATGCGCAGCGTCAGCGGGTCGACGCCCACGCCAAGGCGGCGGTCCTGATGGCCTCGATCCTCCTCGCGGCGGGCGTCTTCACCGGCATCATGCAGGGCACCGGCATGCTGAAGGCGATGGCCCAGAGCGCCGTGGCCTTCGTGCCGCCCGGGATGGCGCCGCACATCCCCTTCGCGCTCGGGCTCGTCTCGATGCCGCTCAGCATGCTGTTCGACCCCGATTCCTTCTATTTCGGCGTCCTGCCCGTGGTGGCCGAGGTCGCCCACCAGCTCGGCGTGCCGCCCCTGCAGGTGGCCCAGGGCGCGCTCCTCGGGCAGATGACCACGGGCTTCCCGGTGAGCCCGCTCACCCCCGCCACCTTCCTGGTCTGCGGCCTGACCGGCATCGACCTCGCCGACCACCAGAAGTTCACCTTCCCGTTCCTGTTCGCCGCCTCGGTGGTGATGACCTTCGCCTGCGTCGCCCTCGGCGTGTTTCCCCTCTGATCGGAGACGAAGCATGAAGACCATCCGTCTCGGCGCCGGGGCCGGATATGCGGGAGACCGCATCGAGCCCGCCGTCGAACTCGCCGAGAAGGGCGGGCTCGACTATCTCGTCTTCGAGTGCCTCGCGGAGCGGACCATCGCGCTCGCCCAGCAAGCGCGGATGCGCGATCCCGGCGCCGGCTACGATCCGCTGCTGGAGGCGCGGATGCGGGCGGTGCTGGAACCCTGCCGGCGGCAGGGCATCCGCATCGTCACCAATATGGGGGCGGCCAATCCCCTCGCGGCGGCCGAGCGCACCCGGGCCATCGCGCGGGACCTCGGGCTTGCCGGCCTCAAAGTCGCGGCGGTGACCGGAGACGACGTCCTCGCGGCGCTCCAGGCGAGCGACCCGGTGATCGAGGAGACCGGAGGCCGTCTGTCCGATCTCGGCAACCGCATCGTCTCGGCGAACGCCTATCTCGGCGCGGGGCCGATCGTCGACACGCTCGGGCAGGGCGCGGACGTGGTGATCACCGGGCGGGTGGGCGACCCGGCCCTGTTCCTCGCGCCGCTCATCCACGCCTTCGGCTGGCGCTGGGACGACTGGGACGCGCTCGGGCGCGGCACGCTGGCCGGCCATCTCCTCGAATGCGCCGGCCAGATCACCGGGGGCTATTTCGCCGATCCGGGGGTCAAGGAGGTGGAGGGCCTCGCCCGGCTCGGCTTCCCGATCGGGATCGTGGCGGAGGACGGCACGGTCGAGATCACCAAGGTGCCGGGCTCGGGCGGGGCGGTGACGCTCGCGACCTGCAAGGAGCAGCTGCTCTACGAGGTGCACGACCCGGCCCGCTACCTGCAGCCGGACGTGGTCGCCGATTTCTCGCAGGTCGCGATGGAGGTGCTCGGCCCGGACCGCGTGCGGATCACCGGAGCCCGCGGCGCCCCTGCGACGGGCTCGCTCAAGGTCTCGGTCGGCTATGTCGATTCCTACATCGGCGAGGGCCAGATCTCCTATGCGGGACCGGGCGCGCTCGCGCGGGGCCGGCTCGCCCTCGACATCGTGCGCGAGCGCCTGCGGCTCACCGGCGTGGCGTCGAGCGAGCTGCGCTGCGACCTCATCGGGATCGACGCCCTGCACGGGGATCGGCCGGGACGCGCGGAGCCCTACGAAGTGCGCCTGCGCGTGGCGGGGCGGACGGACAGCCTCGCCGAGGCCGTGCGGATCGGGAACGAGGTCGAGACTCTCTACACCAACGGCCCGGCCGGCGGCGGCGGCGCCTGGAAATCCGCCCGCGAGGTCGTCGCGGTGCTCTCGGTCCTGGTTCCGGCGGCCCTGGCGCGGCCGGCCGTCCACATCATGGAGGCGTGATCATGCGGCTGCGCGCCATCGCCCATTCGCGGACCGGCGACAAGGGCGACACCTCCAACGTCTCGCTGATCGCCTACGACCCCGCCGATTATCCCTGGCTGGAGGCGCAGGTGACGGCCGAGCGGGTACGCGAGCACTTCGCCGGCCTCGTCACCGGCCCCGTCGTGCGCTACGCCCTGCCGCAGCTCGGGGCGCTCAACTTCGTGATGCGCGGGGCGCTCGGCGGCGGGGTGACGCGCTCGCTCGCCCTCGACGCCCACGGCAAGAGCCTGAGCTCGCTGCTGCTCGATCTCGAGATCCCGGATCGGGACGCGGGCTGATAGCAACGGGCCTTAAAGGACCGCTGGTTCCGTTCTCGAATTTTCGCCAAGCCTTGGGCTTGGCGAAAATTCGAGACGGGTCAACGGCCCGCTGCGTGAGCATGCGCGGCAGCACTTGGCTTACGTCAGCAGCCTGGGCCGTTAGCATGAGGGGCGCGATCTCTCGCCCGAGGTGCAAGAGCCTTGGCTTGAAGTAGGCTTGGCTTGGCTTGAAGACCGCGAGTATCCGGAGCCCGGATGGAGGCGGACATGGCCGAGCTGCCCGAAGACACCACGCTCGACGTCATCGAGCAACTGATCGACGAGGGGGAGACGCGCCGGGCCGAACAGGTGCTGCTGATCGAGATGCAGGACCGGCGCGGCCAGGACACCACCGAGGCCGAGCAGGTGCTGCAGGAGATCGAGGACACTCTCGCGGCCCTGCACTGCCGCCGGGCCTACCTGCGGGCGATGCAGACGGACCCGTGATGCGGCGCCCGGCCGGCGTCACGCGGCGAGGTCGCGCATCACCCGGATCAGGTCCGACTTGCCCTCGAACCCGATGCCGGGAAGCTCCGGCATGACGATGTGGCCATCCTCGACCCGCACGCCGTCCGGGAAGCCGCCATAGGGCTGGAACAGGTCCGGGTAGCTCTCGTTGCCGCCCAGGCCCAGACCCGCCGCGATGTTGAGCGACATCTGGTGCCCGCCATGCGGGATGCAGCGGGCGGGCGACCAGCCGAACCGCTCAAGCACCTCGAGGGTGCGCAGGTACTCGACGAGACCGTAGGACAGGGCGCAGTCGAACTGCAGCCAGTCGCGATCGGGCCGCATCCCGCCATAGCGCAGCAGGTTCCTCGCATCCTGGTGCGAGAACAGGTTCTCGCCCGTGGCCATCGGTCCGGGATAGAACTCCGCCAGCGCCGCCTGGAGGGCATAGTCGAGCGGGTCGCCGGCCTCCTCGTACCAGAACAGCGGGTACTGGCGCAGCATCTTGGCGTAGGCGATCGCGGTTTCGAGGTCGAAGCGCCCGTTCGCGTCGACGGCCAGCCGCGCCTGCACGCCGATCTCGGCGAGCACCGCCTCGATCCGGCGCTGATCCTCGGCCAGGGAGGCGCCGCCGATCTTCATCTTCACGACGGTATAGCCGCGGTCGAGATAGCTGCGCATCTCGGCCCGCAGGGCGGAATCGTCCTTGCCGGGATAGTAGTAGCCGCCCGCCGCGTAGACGAAGACCTTCGGATCCGCAGCCCGGCCGGTCCGCTCGGCGAGCAGCCGGAACAGCGGTTTGCCGGCAATCTTGGCCGTGGCGTCCCAGATCGCTATGTCGAGGGTGCCAACCGCCACCGAGCGCTCGCCGTGGCCGCCGGGCTTCTCGTTGGTCATCATCGCGGCCCAGATCCGGTGCGGATCGAGGGTGCCGTTGCTCTCGTCGACGAGGCTCTCGGGCGGCGCCTCCAGGATCCGGTCCCGGAACCGCTCGCGGATCAGGCCGCCCTGGCCGTAGCGGCCGTTCGAGTTGAAGCCGTAGCCGACGACCCGCCGCCCGTCGCGCACCACGTCCGTGACGACGGCCACGAGGCTCGTGGTCATCTTCGTGAAGTCGATATAGGCGTTGCGGATCGGGGAGGCGATCGGCTTCGTGACCTCGCGAACGTCGACGATGCGCATGGACGGACCTCCTGGGTCGGCACGGGGGAGCGGCGACCATCGCTCGCCGGATGGCGCCGACTAGCCTAGTGACTCGAGGCACGCCAATGCCGAGATCGGCGCGGCCCATGCGCGAACGGCATCATGGACCTGGACTGGCTCAAGGATTTCCTGGCGCTTGCCGAGCAGAGGACCTTCTCGCGCGCGGCGGAGGTCCGGAACGTCACCCAACCCGCCTTCAGCCGGCGCATCCGTGCCCTGGAGGACTGGATCGGCACCCCGCTCTTCGTGCGGGGGGCGCAGGGGGCGGTGCTCACGCCGGCCGGCGCCCACCTGCAGCCGCTCGCCGCCGAGCTGGCGCGCAGCCTCGACCGGGCCCGGCGCGAGACCCGCGCCGTGGGCGCGGCCGAGACCGCGACGCTGTCGATCGCGGCGACCCACGCCCTGTCCTTCACCTTCTTTCCCGCCTGGATCCGCCGGCATTTGCGCGTCGAGGTGCTCGGGACGCTCAACCTGATCTCGGACAGCCTCGAAGCCTGCGAGCAGATCATGCTGGCCGGGGAGGTGCATTTCCTGCTCTGCCACACCCATCCGGACGTGCCGCTGCGTGTCGATGCCGACCGCTTCCCGAGCCGGCGCGTGGGCGACGATCTCCTGGTCCCGGTCTGCGCCCCGGATGCCGCGGGCGCCCCGCTGTGGCCGCTCCCCGGCCCGCCGGGCGCCCCGACCCGCCTCCTCGCCTACAGCCAAGCCTCCGGGCTCGGCCGCATCCTGGCGGCGCGGGAGGCGGACCGGCCCAGCGGCACGGCCCTGGAGACCGTCTTCACCTCTCATCTCGCCGCGACGCTGATGAGCATGGCCCGGGAGGGTCACGGCCTCGCATGGCTGCCCCTGACCCTGGCGGAGGAGGATCTGGCACGCGGGCGCCTCGTCCGGGCCGGGCCGGACGCGTTCGCGATTCCGGTCGAGATCACGCTGTTCCGGGCGATCGGCTGCCGCAATCCCGCAGCCGACGCGATGTGGGCGCAGGTGACGGGCATCCATGCGGGCGACGATCCCGGCGGCCAGCCGGGTCGTTCCGGCATGGCGGACCCGGAATAGGATCGGATCTCGCTCAGCTTGGCAGCGGAAAAGCCGCTCCGCGGTGCCGCGTCGCCCGCCATCTCTCGCAGGTGCATCCTCGGCACTGCCTCGCATTCTACCGTTTTCGCGGCCGTACTCTCCACCTTCACGCCGGTGTGCACAGCTGCTCCTTGACATCATTGTCAGATCGCCAATATCGCGGGCGGGCTCGGTATTCGGCCGAGCTGTGAGATCTAGGATCCATCAACGTGTCAGAAGAAAATCGAGGTCGTCAGACCAAACTCATTACGCTCGCAGCCGATCTCGTCTCGGCCTACGTAGCCAACAACTCCGTTCCGGCGGCCGGCCTGCCCGACCTGATCAGCGTGGTGCACGGCTCGCTCGCGGCCCTGGGGCAGCCCGCGGCACCCAAGCCCGAGCCACTGGTCCCGCCGGTGCCGATCAAGAAAACCGTCACCCCGGACTACCTCATCAGCCTGGAGGATGGGCGGCAATACAAGTCGCTCAAGCGCCATCTGAGCACGCGCGGGCTCACGCCCGAGGAATATCGCCGCAAGTGGGGTCTTCCCTACGATTACCCGATGGTGGCGGCGAACTACGCGGCCCAGCGCTCGGAGCTCGCCAAGAGCATCGGCCTTGGCCGCAATCGCGCCGCCGCGGCGAAGCGCATGGCGGATCCCGTGGTGAGCGCCCCTGCGCCGACGCCACGCCGCGGACGCGCCCGCAAGGCGGCCTGAGGTCGGGCAGCCTGCGCACCGTCACGTCGCGTAGGCCGTCAGGGCTTCGCCGTCGTGGCGTGGGCGGCCTCGACGGCCTGGAGGAGGAGCGGTTTCGCTCCCTCCTGGCGCAGCACCGCGGTCGGGATGACGACCGCGTCGGCGCAGGCCTGCACCGCGTGCGGGAGATCGAACGACAGGGCGAGGCCGCCCTCCCGCGCATCGAGCCACGCCATCATGGCGGGTGGCGTGTCGAACCCGCTCGCCACCGCCTCCCGGCACGCAGCGTCCTCCGCCGCCTCGGCCTTCGGCGAATCCGTCTTCGGGCGGTAGCCCGCGAGGTAGAGCGCGTGGAGCCGCCGGGAGGCGAGGGTCACCATCCGGGTACCGTCCATGCCTGTCGCGAGGGCCACCTGTCCGGTCAGGGCCGGTGGCAGCAGGGTGGTCCAGTCCACGGGGGCACCGCTCACGAGGTCGTACACGATCGCCATCGTGCCCGCGTTCGGATGGGCGCCGCCGCAGAACGCGCTGTCGGTGATCGCGTAGCTCAGGAAGCGCGGGCCGCGCATCGCAACCGCGACGGTGCGCTCCCACGAGCCCCGGCCGCCGCTCTCCTTCCGGCACTCCGCGGCGGCCTTGCGGGCCTTGGCGTCGAGGCGGGCGAGGGCGGCGTTGATCGCCTCCTCGGCCGCATCGCGCGGCGCGGCGATGCGCGGCAGGGCCGCGAGGCCCTTGGCGAGATCGGCGGGGACCTGAAGGCGCACGGGCCCGTCTCCGGCCTCGGCCAGGGTGACGCCGCCGATGAGCAGGGCCAGGGCTCCCAGGCCGCGGACGAGGCAGGACATGGAGGGGTTCCTCGACGATGGCTTCGGCGGACAGGCTCTGGAACGGCCTGAGCCCGGCGCGAGTCAAGCGCGGCGCCGATTGCGGTTGGAGTCGCGCACCGAAAAGTCCTCTGAACGGCAACTTCGTTGGGCCGAATCCGCCGGAGATCGCCAGCATTGTTGACGACGAGGCCCAGCTCTTGATTCAAGCTCTGAATCCTGGCCAGAGGACGCGATTCGCTGTGTCGGCTGCGTCTTTTTCGAATCCTCTCGAGACAATTGCCGAAGGCGTTTTGAATCTGTTTTCCTAGTTTTAGAATCTAAGTTTCAGGTCCGGATCTGTGCGTGCCGTCAAACGCTTAAGCGGCGATTCGCGGACCGATGTACGGACGTGACGGATTGAAATACGGCACTGACGGAATGAAGTACGGGAGCGGCGGCAGCGAAGTACGGCGTCCTCTGCCAGAATCCGGGGAATTATCCACAGAACGGCCGGTCATCCACAGGCCGTCCGGCCGCTTCGGCCCAAGGGGCGAGCCCGGTTTTTGTCATCGGCGGGCGGACCGAAGTACGGCAATTCGGTCAGACCGCCCGGCGGCCCGGCACCTTCCCGGTTTTGGCAGACTGGCGCGGACCGAAGTACGGCGGCCTGCCAAAAATCCGCCGGCCCGGACCGCCGGAGTCCCATGTACGGGATTTTTGTCAAAGCCGGGCGGAGCGAAGTACGGGGTTTTTGTCAGACGCGCGGCTCAGGCCTTTTTCGGTTTTGGCAGACCGGCGCGGACCGAAGTACGGCGGCCTGCCAAAAATCCGCTGGCCCGGACCGCCGGAGTCCCATGTACGGGATTTTTGCCAAAGCCGGGCGGAGCGAAGTACGGGGTTTTTGTCAGGCTCACGCGGGCGGGGCGTCGGGGGCGCCGGCCGGCATCTCTCCGGGCCCGTCGCGGCGCACCGGCCGGCGCCGCATGCGCAGCACGGTCGAGCGCTCGCTCTTCTCCAGGATCAGGTCGTAGTCGGGCAGCGGGCTCAGCTGCGCGTCCTTCACAATATCCTCGACCGCCTGCCGGAACTTGTGCGGGGGCAGCTTCGAGCCGGACCGCTTGTGCAGCTCCGGCAGCGAGTAACGGGCCTCGCTCTCGCCCGCGGCCTTGCGCGCGAGGCGGTAGATGAACTTCGCGATCGGCCGGTTGATCAGGAAGTAATCGGCGTTGAGGGTCAGGATCGTCGGCTTGCCGTCCGGCTTGACGATGCCCTCGTAGACCCAGTTGGGAATCTCGATCTCGATCTGATCGATGCGGTCCTGGGCGGTGCGGCTCACCACCTTGTAGCGGCCGATGAGCGGAAAGGACTGCGTCTCGCGACGCTTGCCCCCGTGCAGGTTGGTGATCTTGACGCGGGTGGCCTGGAGCCGGTCGAGGGCGCGCTCCAGGTCCAGATACTGCTTGCCGCCGAGGTCGCGCCGGCAGAATTTCAGGATCTCCGCCGCGGCCGGGCGGTAGATCCGCCCCGGCAGGTTCGGTCGCCGGCCCTTCGCCTCCTCGATGCGGTAGACGCGCACCGCCTCGGCGAGATGCGAGATCATGTTGATGACGATGTCGTAGTCGTAGGCCGTGGCGAGCCCGACCTCGGCCCCGCCCTCGATCGTGATGATGGCGTCCTTCAGCTCGTAGCGGATGATGCCCTCGCCTGCCGTCTTCGACAGGGCGAAGGGCGCGACGTCCATCAGGTTCATGTCGTCCTTGATGGGGGCGTCGAAGACCGCCGGCACCCAGAACATCAGCTGGGCGTCGGCATCGGGCGGCGGGCGGGTGATCGGGCGCGCCTGGCTGCTCGGGGCGGCCTTGCGGCCGCTCGGCAGTTCGTGCTCGATGACCTTCTGCACCTCGTCGGCGCGGATCGCCTCGGCCATGCGGTCGAGGGCGTGCCGCATGCCCTCGTCCTCGATCTCCTCCCGCTTCAGGTCGGCGAAGGAGCGCCGCATGTAGAAGCGCCGCAGCCGCGACAGCGCATCCTTCGACAGCGGCACGTGCTCCTCGCCGCGCACCTTCATGACGCGCTGCGCCACCTCCTGAAGGTAAGCGTTCTTCTCGTGCAGCGAGAGCGCCGCGAAATCCTCGCGGCTCTTCAGGTGAAGGCGGACCCGGGCCATGCGCGTCTCGTATCCTGCCCAAGCCGCACAGGCACGAACTTATTCACGGAAAAATGCGGGCGAGGCGGGGGCGCAGGCGTCGTGCCGCACCGGAAAATCTCAGGTTGCTTAAGACTTCCGCAATCGGGCCGTGGCAGCAGGAGCGTGCTCTTGCCGAGGCGGCCATGCAGCAGATGCAGGTTACGGCCAGGACCATCGGTCGTGTCATCAGCGCCGATCCGACCATCGACGGAAGGCAGGTTCTCGTCACGGTCGAGATAGCCGGGCAACCGGAACGGCTGGCCATCAAGGCCGAGGATGTGTTTCGGCTGATGGCGCTGCTCTCGATGGCGGCCGGGGCGACGACGCGCGCGAAGGGTTTGCCGCCTGGGGTTCGCCACGTCTTTCCGGCCGAGAGCGTCAGCCTGCGCCCCGCCGCGGAACCGGACAGCATCGTGATCGATGTCGAGGTGCCGGGCGGCCTTGTCTTGGCGTTTCTGCTGTCCGCCGGCCAGTCTCAGGGGCTCGCCGAGGGTATCGGCGGGCGCTCTCCCGGCGATGGCCCGATCGACCCGGAGCCAAACGGATTGACCCTGGATGGGCCGGCCGAGCTGATCGTCGGACCTGATCGACTGCCGGAAGCGCAGCGCTCGGCACATCGCACGGCCGAGAGCCGGCCGGCGCCGCGCCGCCTGTGGGGACTGTTCCGATCGCGCTGAAAGCCCGGTGGCGGAACACCGGACATACGGAAGCGGGATCTCGCGGCGACCCGACAGCCTCGCCCCCCGAGCACAGGACGGGGCCCGAGCCGTCCAGAGAAAGCCCGGCGATGTCCCTCCGTGTCGCTGATCGAAGCTTCGCGGGCGTGAGGCGCCCTCAAGACTGCCTGCAGATCCGACGATGCTCTTCATCAAATCGCTACTATCCTGATATTCAGATCCAGATTCGGCGCTTCGGCATGGCACTCCGCCCGGGTATGGAGGGGCATCTCGTGTTGGTTCTCGTCGCGGCAGCACTGGGCGGCGGCATCGCAACGGCGGCGCTCATGCACGGCTACAGTCCGCTCTGGGCGGCCTTGACAGCGCCGCTCGGCGGCAGCGTGGCTGCCCTCGCGGCGGCCTTTCTTCTGGCGAGCCAGCGCGGCCGCGACGGGCAGGCGGACGCGGATCTCGATGCGCGGATGGAGGCGAAGGTGGCGGCCCTGCGGGAGATGGCTGCCCAGGAACAGGATCGAAGGACACCGCCTGAGCACCCTCCGGCAGGGTCGGCGGCCACGGCGCGGGACCGTCACGTCGCGTAATATCGCCGGGCCTTGAGCATGGCCGTCGGGCCCGGTCCCGAATGGCCGCCAAGCCTGGGGTTGGCATCGACCCTTCGAGAGGGGGCAACGGCCCGATGCGTCGGCAACTCGGGCCGTCGATATCAGTTCACCACCGGCCGGGCGATCCTGAGGGATGAAATCGCGGCCGACTGAGCGCTCCCTTCTGTGGCAGCCAACTCCGGCCCTCATGCTGAGAGCGTGTGAATCTTTTGGATTGTCGACCTTCTAGCGTCCGCTAAGTGATTGATCTTATTAGGACCAGAAAAGTCCAAAACCGAAAGATTCACAGCCTCTGAGGCGCGGGCGATCGCAGATCGCACTGGCGATCGAAGATCGCGCAGGCTGCCTCGAAGCACGCCTGACCGGTGATCCCATCCACCAGAGCCTTGGACCAGCGGTCCGAGGTGCTTCGAGGGCCGGCTCGCGCCGGCCACCTCAGCATGAGGAGCGGGGCGGCTGCCACGAAGGTCAGCGCGGCGGATGCGGGGTCGCATCGTGGCGGCCATCTTCTGGTCGGTTTGGCGGGTCATCACGCGCGGCGTTGCCGACGCGCCGCGTCGCCGATCTGTCTTCAGCCGGGAGATCAGATGCTCGTCCGCACCATCGCGCTCCTCGCCATCCTGGCGGGTCCCGCGCTCGCGCAGGATTACAACCGCGCCGACCTGATCCGCGGTCTGTGCCAGAAGGACGGCTGCGACGAGTTCAGCGTGGCGAGGGTGGAGACGGTCACGCGGACGGGGGAGGGCGTCCTCAACCGGACACGGGTAAAGACCTTCCATGCCAGCTACCAGGGCCGCAGCGAGGGCCCGGAGGAGAGCGGCTACGTGTTCTGCTCGGCGACACGGCCCGCCATCCTCTCCGAGCAGGGCGGCCGGACCACCGCCCTGATGATCGCTCCCTTCGCCTCGCAGGATTCGCGCGAGACGATCCGCAAGAACGCGAATTTCGTGGCGCTGTATTTCTCGATCTGCCACGGGGCCGAGGCGGGCAAGGCGGCGGTGCGCGACCTGCGCGGGACGGCGCAGTCCTTCGGCTACCATGTCGCTGCGGCGCAGTCGCAATTCGTGCAGCTCAAGCGCGCCGAGGACATCCTCCATCGCGACTAACCCGGGCGGCGGGGTGCAGCCGCGCCACCCTGCTTGGATGTCTTTGCTTTCGCAACATTGTCGGCTCGACGCACGAGCGCAAGGCCATGATGGCGGATCTTGCGGACGGCTTCGTCGCGCTGCCCGGAGGCCTGGGCACCTTCGAGGAACTGTTCGAGGTCTGGACCTGGGCCCAGCTCGGCTATCATTCGAAGCCCGTGGCGCTCCCGAACCTGGGCGGGTTCTACGACGGGCTCCTGACCTTTCTCGACCGCGTGGTCGGGCAGGGCTTCGTGCACGCGCCGCATCGGGCGATGCTGATCATCGCCGACGGCCCGCAGGATCTGCTGGAGTGCATCCGCGGCTACACGCCCCCACGGGTCATCAAGCGGGTCGAGGCCAACGAGCTGTGAGGATCAAACCTTCCGGGGTCTGACGGGTTGTCCGCTCATCCTGCGTGACGGCGCGCGCGGCTCCTCGACGGGCGGGGCGGGAGCGCCGCCTCGCGCGCGCCCATCCGGGCGAGAGCGAGACCTACCCGACCGGGCTGTGACCGAAGCACGGATTCCGGCCCGCGCCGCCGACCGGCGGCCCGCTCACGCCTTCGGCGGGTAGCGGCCCGTCAGCTCCGCCTCGCTCAGGATGTTCTGGCGGGCGACGTCCCAGACCTCGGCCGCCGCGGGCTGCCCGTCCAGGCCCAGCGTGTCGATCCCGAGGGCGACCAGGCGGAACCGGTAGGTGTGCGGCGGATCGCCGGCGGGCGGCTGCGGGCCGTCGTAATGGGCGTTGTGGAAGTCGTTGATGCCGTGCGGCAGCCCTTCGACCGCCGCGCCCGAACTGCCGCCCTCCGGCAGGTGGCGGCGCTCCGGCGGCATGTCGTAGATCGCCCAGTGCCGGAACGACGGCGGGCGGGAGTCGGGATCCTCCATGACGAGGACGAAGCTGCGGGTTCCGGGAGGCGGGTCGCTCCACGCCAGCGGGGGCGAGAGATTCTTGCCGCGCCGGGCGTAGCGCTCGGGGATCGGCCCGCCGTTCTCGAAGGCCGGGCTGGTGAGGGTGAAGGCCATGCCGGTATCCTCCGCGGAGCTGTGCGCGCCCCGACGGGGCGCCTCACCTGAGCAACCCGGAGGGAGGCGCGGTGTTTCCCGGCGCGTCTGCGGCGCGGCGCAGCCCCCGCGCGGCACCGCCCTTGCCTTCGTGCCCGTCTCCCGCCGAATCGCGTGACGAGCACCACCCAGGAGCCGCGATGGAATCTCAGCCCGGCAGCGAAGGCGGACGGATCGCGGCCTTCCTGGTCATGGCCTTGATCTGGGGGCTGACATGGCTGCCCATGAAGCTCGCCGCCGAGGTCGTGCCGCCGATCTTCCTCGCCCTCGTGCGCTTCGTGCTCGCGGGCCTGTGCTACCTCGCCATCATCCTGCCGAAGGGGATCTCCCTCAGGCTGGAGCAGCCCGGCCGGGTGATCGCGGCCTCGCTGCTCATCACCACCGGCAGCTACAGCCTCCTGTTCTGGGGCGTCGCCCATTCCCCGACCGGCCTCTCGGCGGTCGTGAACCTCGCGCTCATGCCGATCTTCGTCATCCTGGTCGGCGCGCTCTACGGGCAGGAGCGCATCACAGCGCGCCGCCTCGGCGCGATCGGGCTCGGCGTCGCGGGCCTCCTCCTGCTGTTCTCAGGGCGGACCGGGGCCGCCGCGGATGGCGCGGCCCTCGGCCTCGCGGCGGTCGCGGCCGGCACGCTGAGCTACGCCTGGGGCGCGGTGATCAGCCGTCCCCTGATGCGCAGCATGCACCCCCTCGCCCTCGCCTTCTGGGAGACGAGCCTCGGAGCGCTTGCCCTCGCACCCGTCTCGCTCCTGGTCGAGGGCTACGATTCCTGGCGCCTGTCGGCCCTTGCCGACGGGCGCGCGCTTTTGGGCTTGAGCGTGCTGGTGCTCGGGGGATCGCTCGGCGCCTTCACGATCTACCTGTGGCTGCTGCGCGAATGGGGCGCGTTCCGGGCCGGGCTCTACGCCTTCGTCAGCCCCGTCGTGGCCGTGGCGGTCGGGGTCGCGGTCGCGGGCGAGACCTTCGGGCGGCCGGAGGCGCTCGGCATGAGCGTCTTGCTGGCCGCCACCGCGCTCGCGCTCACGGACGGCCGGCGGGTCGCGCGGTCGTCGCCCTGAGCGCTGCAGCCGGACCGGATCGGAGGCCTTGGCGCGCCTCAGGGGGCCGGCGGAGGCGCTTCGCGCGCCGGCAGGATCTGGCCGAGGAAGCGCTGCGTGCGCGGGTTCTGCGGCTGCCCGAAGAAGGCGGCCGGTGGCGCCTGCTCGACGATCTCGCCCTGGTCCATGAACACCACGCGGTCGGCGACGCGGCGGGCGAAACCCATCTCGTGGGTGACCACCAGCATGGTCATGCCGCTCTCCGCAAGCTCGATCATCACGTCCAGCACCTCGCCCACCATCTCGGGATCGAGGGCGGAGGTGGGCTCGTCGAACAGCATGATCTTCGGGTTCATGCACAGCGAGCGCGCGATGGCGACCCGCTGCTGCTGCCCGCCCGAGAGCTGGATCGGGTATTTGTGCGCCTGCTCGGGGATATGGACGCGCTCCAGGAAGGTGCGGGCGGTCGCCTCGGCCTCGGCGCGGGAGAGGCCCCGCACCTTCATGGGCGCGAGCGTGCAGTTCTCGAGCGCGGTGAGGTGCGGAAACAGGTTGAAGCGCTGGAACACCATGCCGATCTCGCGCCGCACCGCCTCGATGCCGGCGAGCCCCGGGGTCAGGGGGACGCCGTCCACGACGATCTCCCCCGATTGATGCGTCTCGAGCTGGTTCAGGCAGCGGATGAGCGTCGACTTGCCGGAGCCCGAGGGACCGCAGATCACGATCCGCTCGGCCTTGCGCACGGTGAGGTCGATGTCGCGCAGCACGTGGAAGGCGCCGTACCACTTGTTGACGCCGCGCATGGTGATGACGACCTCGCCGAGAGCATGCGGGAGGGGGGCGGTCGCGTCGCTCATCGTCGTGGGGGCCTCATGAGGAGGCCGGGCGGAAGCGGCCGCCCGGCATCGGCGCGTCAGAACTGCGGCATCGGCGGCAGCGCCCCGAGCGGGCGGCCGAACCAGCGCTCGTGGATGGCCGTGAGTTCGCCGTTGCCGGCGATCTCCGCGATGAAGGCATTGGCCCGGTCGCGCAGGGCCGTATCGGCCTTGCGGAACGCCATGCCGTTCGCCTGCTCCTTGAGGTTGAACTTCGGCTCGATGCCGAGGCTCGCGTAATCCTTGGTGAGCTGGGCGAGGACGGTGTTGCTGGCGCCGATCGACTGGACTTGGCCGGAGATGAGCGCCTGGGTGGTGGTGGCGTCGTCGTCGAAGCGCATGATGCGCGTGCCGGGCGGGGCGACGGCCGAGACCGCCGTGTCCTGGGTGCTCGCCCGGGCGACGCCGATGGTCACGCCCTTGAGGTCCTCCGGCTTCGCGACGGCGAGCGATTTCGGGCCGAGCACGTAAGTGCTGAGCGCGCTGTAGGGGTTGGAGAACAGCACCTGCTTCGACCGCTCGGCCGTGATGCCGAAGGTCGCGATCAGCATGTCGACCTTGTTGGTGAGGAGATAGGGGATGCGGTTGGGGCCCGTGACCGGCACGAGCTCGAGCTCGACCCCGAGGGACTTGGCGAAGAGCCGCGCCACGTCGACGTCGTAGCCCGCCGGCTTCTGGTCCGCATCCGTCCCGCCGAAGGGCGGGTAATCGGTGAGAACCCCGATCACGATGCGGCCGCGGGCCTTGATCTCGTCCGGCGTGGCGGCTGCCGCGGCGCGGGGGCCGATGGGCCCGCAGGCGGCGGCAAGCCCGCCCGCCAGCATCAGGCCGAAGCGCCGCCGGGACAGCTTATCCAGTGACGTCATGGGGGTCCTCCTCGGGATGCGTCGCTCTTCAGCGGCTTGCCACCGCGAACGTCTTCTCGATCCGCCGGCTATAGGCCGACAGGGGCCAGCAGATCACGAAATACACGAGTGCCACCAGACCGAAGAGGGTGAAGGGCCGGAAGGTGGCGTTGTTGATGATCTGGGCGGCGCGGGTGAGCTCGACGAAGCCGATGATCGAGGCGAGCGAGGTGCCCTTGATCAGCTGCACCAGGAAGCCGATCGTCGGCGGCACCGCGATGCGGACCGCCTGCGGCACGATGACGAGCGCCATCCTGGGCCAGTAGCGCAGGCCGAGCGCGGTCGCGGCCTCCCATTGGCCGCGCGGCACCGTCTCGATGCTGCCGCGCCAGATCTCGCCCAGGAACGCGCTGGCGTGCAGCGACAGCCCGAGGGCCGCCGCGCCCCAGGGATCGATGCTGAGGCCGAAGATGCCCGGCACGAAATAGGCGAGGAAGAGCTGCATCAGCAGCGGCGTGCCCTGGAACAGCTTGATGTAGGCCATCGCCGCAAAGCGCAGGGGCCGGATCTCGCCGGTGCGGGCGAGCGCCACGCCGAGGCCGCCCACCGCCCCGCCCAGGAAGGCGATGACGGACAGGAGCAGCGTCCAGCGCACCGCCGCCAGGATGAAGAGGATGTCGCCCTCGCTCAGGATCCGCATGGCGCGCCTCCTATCGCCGGCTCGGCTTGCGCAGGAAGACCTGCTCGATTCCCGCGAAGGCCCCCCACAGAACCACCGACAGCGCGAAGTAGATGCCCGTCACCACGAGGTAGACCTCGAAGCTGCGGAAGTTGCGGGACTGGATGTCGCCCGCCGCCGCGGTCAGCTCGCTGGCCGCGATCGCCGAGCAGACGCTGGAATTGAGCATCAGCAGGATGAACTGGCTCGTCAGCGCCGGGTAGATCGCCTGGATGGCGGGCTTGAGCACCACGTAGCGAAAGATCTGGAGCGGCTTGAGGCCGAGGCTCTTGCCGGCCTCGATCTGGCCCGGGTCGATGCTGTCGATGCCGGCCCGGATGATCTCGATGCCGTAGGCCCCGACATTGACCACGAGGGCGAGGAGCGCCGCGCTGTTCGGCTCCAGCCGCAGGCCCGCCGAGGGCAGGCCGAAGAAGATCACGAAGATCTGGATCAGGAACGGCGTGTTGCGGATGAGCTCGATATAGGCGTCGACGATCCAGCGCAGCCAGACCGGGCCCGAGGTCTTGGCGAGGGCGCCCAGCACCGCCACCACCATGCCGATCGCCATGGCGAGCGACGACAGGACGAGGGTGTGGAGCGCGCCCGCCGCGAGCTCCGGCCAATAGGCGAAGACCTCGCCGAACTCGAATTCGTAGCTCATGCGGCGCGGATCGCACCGGGCGCCGGCCGGATGCCGACGGAGTCGGGATCGTCGATCCGCACGCGAGCCTCCTCCCTGATCGCGCGCTCCCGGCCGTCCGGGCGGCCTGCCGGCGCTGTCCTGTCCCCCGACTTGGCCCAAACCGGGCGGATGGGCAATCCGGCATCCACCGGAAATGGCGCGCGGCGCCTGATCGACCTCGCCGCCGGCTGATGGCAGCATCGCTCGTGCAGGGACCTGGCCTCGTTCGCGGAGATCCTGCGCGGAGATCCTGCATGACCACCATCATCCTCGCGCTCCTGATTGGGTCGGTGGCGGGGCTGCGCACCATGACGGCGCCGGCCGCCATCGCCTGGGCTGCCCGGCTCGGGTTCCTCCCCCTCGGCGGCACCGGGCTCGCCGTCCTGGGCTATCGATTCACCCCCTTCCTCCTCACGGCGCTCGCCCTCGCCGAGTTCGTCACCGACCAGCTGCCAAGCACCCCGAGCCGCACGGTTCCGGTGCAGTGCGGGGCCCGCTTGGCCAGCGGAGCCCTTTGTGGCGCGGCGATCGGCCTCCCGGCGGGGTCCCTCGCCGGGGGGATCGTCGCGGGCGTGGTCGGGGCCGTGATCGGCACTCTCGGGGGCGCCGCCGCGCGGGGCCGCCTCGCCGCCGCCTTCGGCCGGGACCGGCCGGCCGCCTTCATCGAGGACGCGGTCGCCATCATCGGTGCAGCCGCAATCGTGGGAGCTTTGCCATGAGCCGCCGATTCGACGCGATCATCATCGGGGCCGGTCAGGCCGGGCCCTCGCTTGCCGGCCGCCTGACCGCCGCCGGTCAGGAGGTGGCGCTGATCGAGCGGCATCTCTTCGGCGGCACCTGCGTGAACACCGGCTGCATGCCGACCAAGGCCCTGGTGGCGAGCGCCTACGCGGCCCATCTGGCCCGCCGCGCCGCCGATTTCGGAATCGTGGTGCCGGGTCCGGTCGGCATCGATCCGAAGGCGGTGGCCGCCCGCCAGCAGGCCGTCTCGGCCACGGCCCGCGCCAATGTCGAGCGCTGGCTGCGCGGCATGCCCGGCTGCACGGTGATCACGGGCCATGCCCGCTTCCACGGCCCGCACGCCGTCGCGGTGAATGGAGAGGTGCTGGAGGCCGCGCGCATCTTCATCAATGTCGGCGGCCGGGCCCGGGTGCCGGACCTGCCCGGTCTCGATCGGGTGCCCTTCCTGACCAACACCACGATGCTGCAGCTCGACAGCCTGCCGGAGCATCTCGTGGTGGTGGGCGGCAGCTATATCGGGCTTGAGTTCGCGCAAATCTATCGGCGCTTCGGCAGCGCCGTGACGGTGGTCGAGCAGGGCCCGCGCCTGATCGGCCGCGAGGACCCGGACGTCTCGGAGGCCGTGGCCGACATCCTCCTGCGCGAAGGCATTCAGCTGCGCCTGAACGCCGCTTGCATCCGCCTGAGCCCCCGGGACGGCGGCATTGCGGTCGGCGTGAGCTGCGAGGACGGACCGCCCGAGGTGGTGGGCTCGCACGTGCTGCTCGCCGTCGGCCGGCAACCGAACACGGACGACCTCGGCCTGGAGGCTGCCGGCATCGCCACCGACGCGCAGGGCTCCATCACGGTCGACGACGAGCTCCAGACGAATGTGCCCGGGATCTACGCGCTCGGCGACTGCAACGGGCGCGGCGCCTTCACCCACACCGCCTACAACGACTTCGAGATCGTAGCCGCGAACCTCCTCGACGGGGCGCGCCGGCGCGTGAGCGAGCGCATCCCTGGCTACGCCCTCTATACCGACCCGCCCCTCGGCCGGGTGGGCCTGACGGAAGCGCAGGTGCGGGCGCGCGGCCGGCCGGCGCTGATCGGCACGCGGCCGATGACGCGGGTCGGGCGCGCGGTGGAGAAGAGCGAGACGCTCGGCTTCATGAAGGTGCTGGTGGATGCCGAGAGCCGGGCGCTGCTCGGGGCAGCCATCCTCGGCACCGGGGGTGACGAGGCGGTGCACGGCATTCTCGATATGATGAATGCGGGCGCTCCCGCGCCCATGCTGCAATGGGCGGTGCCGATCCACCCCACCGTGTCCGAGCTCATCCCGACGGTTCTGGGCGGGTTGCGGCCGCTGGCCTGAGATCAACGGTCATTTCCACTGACCGTTGGTTCCGTTCTCGAATTTTCGACACCAAGCCTGCGGCTTGGCGAAAATTCGAGATGGATCAACGGCCCGCTGCGCCAGCAGCCTGGGCCGTTGGTATGAGGCGGCGCGATACCGCCCCCCATGACACAACCGTGACGCCGGGTCGCGCGTTGGTCCTGCGGCCCAGCCGGACGGATCGGCGCCGGTCTTCTCGAGAAGGGACGCTTCCATGGCCAACACGCCCGACTTCGCTCCTCCGCCCGATCCCTCGGCCGATCTGGACTCCATGAACATGTGGCTCGCCGCCTGGGCGGCCGCGTCGGCGGAGGAGAGCCCCTCCCTGATCGAGCGCTTCGAGGCAATGGGATACGAGGTGCGCGGCAAGTCCCGGGACGAGGTGGCGGAGGTGCTGCGGCACCCGCCGACGCGCGCGCCGCGCCCCTGACCCGATCGGGCCGGACGCACCGGTGCGGACATGATCACCATCGCGCATCTCGCCGCAACGGCGCTCGGGGATCAGCTCGCGGCGGAGCTGAAGGGCACCTTCGGCACCTCCCAGGCGCCGCTCGCCGAGACGGTCGGATCGGTCGCACGCCTCGCGCTGGAATGCCTGGCCAATTCCGACGCGCTCTATCACGACCTGGAGCACACCCTGCTCGTCACGCAGGTCGGTCTCGACATCCTGCGCGGCCGCACGCTGCTGGAGCCGGTGACGCCGGCCGACTGGGCGCATCTGCTGGTCGCCTGCCTGATGCACGACATCGGCTATGTGCGCGGCCTGATCCGGGGCGATTGCCCGGTGAACGGCTACGTCATCGACGAGACCGGCGCGCGGGTGACCCTGGCCCGCGGGGCCTCGGACGCGGCCCTCACGCCCTACCACGTCGACCGCTCCAAGCTCTTCGTGAAGGCGCGCCTGGGCGGCTCGGCGCTCCTCGACGCCGAGCGCATCGCCGCTGCCATCGAGCAGACCCGCTTCCCGGCTCCGCCCCCGCGCCCGGACGACGATCCGACCGAGGAGGCCTGCCTGGTGCGGGCGGCCGACCTGATCGGCCAGATGGGCGATCCGCTCTACCTGCGCAAGGCCAACGCGCTGTTCCACGAATTCGAGGAGGCGGGCACCAATGCGCGCCTCGGCTATACCTCGCCGGCCGACCTGATCGAACGCTATCCCGACTTCTTCTGGCAGAGCGTGTCCGCGCACCTCGGCGGCGCGCTCAAGTACCTGGAGGTGACGGTGAGCGGGCGCCACTGGATTGCCAGCCTGCAGGCCAACGTCTTCCGGGCCGAGCGTCCGAGCGGCGGCCCGCCGCGGGGCCTGCCCTGAGGCGCGGGGCCGCCGGGAGGTTGCGGCCTCACGGGCCCAGCCCCCTCACGCGGCTTGCGCCGCATCGGCAACGGCCGCAGGGGGGCTCGGTGCGGCCGCCCCCGTCTCGGCCGACAGCTGGCGCATCGGCACGGGCTTGCCGATCAGGTCGCCCTGGATCAGGCGGCATCCGAATGCCTGCAGGGACGCGCGCTGCTCCGCCGTCTCGACGCCCTCGGCGATGCATTCCAGGCCCAGATTCTCGCAGAGGTGAAGGATCGTCTTCACGATGCCCTCGCCGATCGGCGTGTCCACGTTGGCGACGAAGCTGCGATCGATCTTGATCTTGTCGAGCCCAAGCCGGTGCACGTAGCCGAGGCTCGAATAGCCGGTTCCGAAGTCGTCGAGGGCAACCCTGACGCCGAGGGAGCGGAGCAGGCTGATCGACCGGCTGGCCGCGTCCAGATCCGCCAGGAGCGCGGTCTCAGTCAGCTCGAATGTCAGCCGGCCCGGCGCGACGCCGCTGCGCCGGATGGCGGCGATGATCTCGCTCACCGCGTCCGATGATGTCAGGTCATGCGACGACAGGTTGAACGAGAGGCCGATCTCGGGCGGGAGCTCCCGGATGTCGGTGAGCGCCTTGTCGAGCAACAGCAGCGTCAGCCCGTGGATCAGGCCGCAGCGCTCGGCCACCGGCACGAATCGACTCGGCGGGACCGGACCCAGCCTGGGGCTGGTCCAGCGGGCCAGCCCCTCGACCAGCACGACCGTGTTCGAGGCCAGATCGACGATCGGCTGGTAATGCAGGTCGAATTCGGCCGGCCAGGCCGCCGCCTGGAGGGCCGCTTCGAGGGCGCGCTCCACCTGGATCAGCTCGTCGTGCTCCTTCGCGTAGAGCGTGACGGTACCGCGCCGGTGCTCCTTCGAGAAGTACAGGGCACGATCCGCATGATCGAACAACCCGCCGGCGTCGCGATCGGCCTCGCCGGACATCGCGACTCCGCACGAGCAGCCCGGGGACACGGCGGCGTCGCCGATGCGGACAGGCTGCCCGACCCGCTGCGAGACGTCCTCGCAGAATTCGACGACGTCCCGGCCGAGCGCGGCCGTGCTGATCAACAGCCCGAACTCGTCGCCGCCGAGACGGGCAACCTTCACGGCGTCGCTGGCGACCGTTGCCAGCCTGCGGCCCGCCTCGGCCAGAACGCGGTCCCCGCCGCATGCCCGTAGGTGTCGTTGATCGGCTTGAAGCGGTCGAGGTCGAGGATCGCGAGCGCCAGCCCCTGCTGCCGGGACGGACCCACCAGCCTCTCGAGTTCGGCGAAGAAGTAGCGGCGGTTCGGCAATCCCGTCAGGCTGTCCGTGTGCGCGAGACGGAAATTCTCCTCGGAGAGCCTCTGCATCTCCGCCTGCTTCCTGATCAGGGCCGCCTGCGAGTGGATCAGCTGGAGAAAGGAGCTGAAGTTGTTGAGCAGGACGCGCACCATCAGCGCCGTCGCCAGGGCGACGTTGAGCGCGATCGCGACGAAGACGGCGTTGCTGGACGTGAGATAATAGGTGAGGAAGACGGAGATGACGATGCCGGTGGCGAGTAGCGCCGCCGCGGGATAGTGCATCAGGCAGAAGATGCAGGCGATCACGGTGATCGCGACGAAGATGGCGACGTGGCCGCGCTCGGAGGGTCCGCCATATGCATCCAGCATCACCGCCCAGGTCACGAAGGCCAGCGAGAGGAAGCCGGTGAGGAAGACCGTCCTGCGCAGGTGTCCCGCGGCCTGGACGGCGTCGATCCTCCGCGGGTCGAGCCGATGCCAGTGGAAGCCTCTGACGACGCAGAGCGGCACGAGCAGCGCGAGCACCCCCACCGTCAGCCATGACGGCGCGAGATGCACATGCGTACAGGCGAGGGCCAGCGCATTGACGACCAGGGTCGCGTAGAGGGCCGGGATCTGCTTCTTGAGTTCCGCGAACTGGGCGAGCTTGATCAGGTCCGCAAGCCGCATCGTGTCGAGCGACATCTGCGACGGAGAGTCGTCCGATGCCAGGCGGAGGCGAGGGCTTGCAGCGCGTCGGTAATCAGCCAATGCCGAGCATCCTGGATCGCCCGGGCGCGTTCCGCCTTGCACGGACCCGATGCGCGGGTGCGAAGTTCGTCGCAAATCCATACCGGACAGAAGCTAACAGATCACCAAGCCATGACCTGAGGCGATCACGGATCCGGGGGCGGGATTCGCGCTTCACCATTTGCCATGTCTCGCGGATATGCATCCGCGCCGGGTGGCCCGTGCCGAATGACCGTGGCTGCCTCTAAGGCAGGCATGGGCCCGCCAAGGCTCCGGATGCGCGCCGGACGTATCCTTTCAGGCCTGCACGACATCGAGCAGCCGCTCGACCATGCCCCGATAGCCGGATCCGAACAGGCGCAGATGCACCAACGCCGGCCAGAGTTGATAGATCGGCTCGCGGTCGGCGCAGCCCGGCTCGGCTTGGCCGTAGGCCGCCCGGAAGGCCGGGCCCGGGCGGCCGAACAGCGCCAGCATGGCGAGATCGACCTCCGCATGGCCGAAATAGCAGGCCGGATCGATCAGGCCGGTGACGCGTCCCCCCTCCGTCAGCACGTTGCCGCCCCAGAGATCGCCATGCAGCAGCGCCGGTCGCGGCCGGGCCGGCAGCCGCTCCGGGAGAGCCGCGGCCAGGGCCTCGATGCGCCGCGCCAGCGGAGGGTCGAGGAAGGGGCGGTGGCAGAGCAGGCGCCGCTCGCCCCAGAAGGACGGCCAGTCCGGGCTCCAGCCGTTCTCGATCCGGACCGGCCCGAAGGAGAAGTCCTGCTCCCACCCGTAGCTTTCGCCCGTCACGGCGTGCAGCCGCGCCACCGCGCGGCCGAGATCCGCGTCGGCGCCGTCTGCGCGGCTCGCGGGCAGCCGCTCCATCACCAGGATGGCCGTCGTCGCGCCGAGCACGGCTGGCGCCGGCGCGCCGCTCGCCCGGATGGCCCGCAGCATCGCGGCCTCGGCGAGCGGGTCCGGCCCGGTCTTCACGACCGCCTCGCGTCCGTCGTCGAGCCCGATGCGCAGGAGGCTCGACAAGTCGCCGCCGCCCATCGGTTCGGCCCAGGCGAGCCGGCCCCCGAGCAGGGCCGCCCCGGCTTCAGCGAGCGAGGTCATGGCGCGAGCCTCGCGACGAGCGCGCGGGCGCCCTCCGTGACGTCGGCCCAGGTCGTGTCGAAGCCGGCATCCGCCCCGTAATAGGGGTCGGCCACCGCCTCGCCCGCCCGGCCGGGCACATGGTCGAGGAGCAGGGACAGCGCCGCACCTTCCCGGGGCCGCAGCCGCTGAAGCACCGCAAGATTGTCGCGGTCGAGCGCGACGATGTGCGTGAAGCGCATGAAGTCGGCGGCATCCACCTGCCGGGCACGATGCGCCGAGATGTCGACGCCGTTGCGGCGGGCGACCGCCTGCGCGCGCCGGTCGGCCGGCTCGCCGACATGCCAGTGGCCGGTGCCCGCCGAGCCCACCTCCGCGTCGAGCCCGGCTCTTGCCGCCTCCTGCCGGAAGGCCGCCTCCGCCAGCGGCGAGCGGCAGATATTGCCCAGGCACACGAAGAGGACGGCGGGTTTGCGGTCGAGCATGCGCGATCCCGGTCGGTCGAGGCTCGGGCGGGCAGGCCCTGCGGGCTCCCGTCGGCCGGCTCGCGCGTCGCCTCACCGAACGGTTTCAACCACATCGCAGCGCCGGCCTCAACGCGCCGGGGCGCCGCCGCTCCTGCTTCCGATGATGCCGATGACCAACGACCGGAAGGTCATGGGCGAACGGGTCGATGGCCGCCTGACCAACATCCTGGGATGGGTGACCACGGGCGTGACCTTCCTAGAGCGCTCCCCGCCGAAGTGGATGCCGTTCGGCGTCAGGGAGCGCGAAAAATCAAAGACTTGAGAGAAGTGGCCGTTTCAACCGAAACGGCCACGGCTCTAGCGACGGCCTTCCTGGTCGTGACCTGGTTTCTGTGAGGGGGCGAGCAGGGCGGTCGAGCGGCCGTGCCTGCAACCGGGCGAGCCGGCAGGGAGTTGGTGGCCATCCCGACGGTTCCGGAGGATGCCATGCACCCGACCTCACGCCGCGTCTGTCTCGCCCTCGCCCTCGCCGCCCTCGGTCTGTCCGGCCCGGCCCTCGCCCAGCGCGGCGAGGGAGGAAATGCCGGCAGCGGGTTGTCGCCCTATTCGGTTCTGAGCGGCAACGACCGCTCGGCCGGGATCAACAGCGGCAATTACCGCAACCCGCGGCTGGATCCCTACATCAGGGCCTATCCGCGCTACGGCCGCCCGGTCGGTGACCGGTATCGTCCGGTCCGGCATCCGTATTACGGTTACCGGTATTGAGCGGGATCGGCGCCGATCCAAGCCGCTGCGGCGCATCCGAGGCGTGATGACCGGACCGTGACGCGATCCGGCAGGCGAGGAATGCCTCCGCTCGATTCGGCGCGGCCGTGGTGGCGTTCCTGCGATTCAGATCGAGTCGCGCATGAGCGACAGAAGCTCAACCTTCCGAGGCTCCGCCGCCAAGTCTTCGCACCAAGTCTTTTTCGCTTTTCACGCCGTAAGCGCCGTCATGGGAAGCGGATCCGCCCGCGAGGCGCCTGATATCTGCATCACTAAGCGGTGACGAGCGGAACTCGGGATCGGACTCCATCGATGATCTGCCGAAAGGCCGCATCCGGAGTCGTTCGATGCCACGCTTGGCCGCCATCTTGATCCTGAGTACCATCTGCTCAGCGTCAATCACGGCCGTCGACGCCCGTGACGGGCGCCACGTCCCGATTCAGCATGACCTGCGCCGGCTCGACCGCGTCGACGCTCGGCTCATCCGCAACGGATACATTCCGGTCTCTCGGATCGAGGCGCTCGAAGCCCGCGGATACAGCCGAGGCTTCGTAGCCCGCGACCCCAGCGGCGTAGTGGGATTCAGCGGCCCGCCCGGCATCATCGGCGACAGCGTGAACAGCCTCAGCCCCTTGCCGCCCGGGTCGCCGGCGAACCTGGACGGTCAGCTCTACTAACCTGGCTGTCGGGCTGCCGCACCAGGCGGGGCGCGCGTCAGGCCAGAGCCCACAGATACGTCGCCGCCGCCAATGCTCCCAAGCCGGTGCGGACCGCGTGCAATCGGCCCCAGCGGACGACCAGATCCCGGACGGCCTCGGTGGCGTCGCCCGGCCCGATGGCCATCAGCGTCCTGTTCGTCGGCATCACCCCGACCAGCGTGTAGGGCCAGTTCGCGAAGCTGAGGGCTGCCCCGAGGAGCCAGCGCCCATCCGACGATGCGAACCACGCCGCCACGCCCAGGGCGGCTGCGATCAGGGCGAGGGAGCCCTGCATGCGCGTGGCGCGCGCGTAGCTCGGTTTCCACTGGGCGAGGAGCGCGTCCGGCGCGAGGTGCAGGCGCGCGGGCTGCTCGACGAGGTTGACGTAGGCCGCGGCCCCGGTGAAGGCCGCGGCGGCGAGCAGGGCAGCGCCGCCGACGATCATGATCCTGCCTCCTGATTTGCCGGGCTGGTCTCGGCCAGCCGGCGCGAGACGGCGCGCAGCACCTCGGCCGCGAGGGCGAGCGCAGCTGGATCGAGGTCCTGCGCCAAGGCTTCCGCCCAGGGTCCCTGGCGCTCGGCGGCGGCGCGGTAGGCCGCCTCGCCCTGCGGCGTCAGAAGCACGAGCTTGGAGCGCTGGTGATGCGGGTTCGGCGCGAAGCGGACGTGCCCGGCGCGCTCGAGATCGTCGGCGACGCGCTGCACCGCCTGCCGCGTCAGTCCCATCGCGCGCGCGATGCCCGCCACCGAGAGCGGGGCCTCGGCCATGGCGACCGCGCCCAGAACCTGCCAGCGCGCGCTCGTCAGCCCCAGATCGGCCACCAGGCGGTCGCCCGCGGCCAGGAGCGCGCCGTTCGCGCGGAACACATCGAGGATCAGGCGCGTGACGGCCTCGGCCGCCCTGGAGGCTGACGACACGACAGCAGGTTGCCTTCATGACAGCATGTTGTCAATTGGCTGGCGGCAGGCCGGATTGGCCGAGAATCGTGGATGCCTTTTCTCCGGCATCGGTTCTCCATCCGGATATGCGAAGCCGAACCCCGCCCGTCCCGGGATCTCCGCCCATCCACCGACTGAACGGTGCCGCCATGCCGAAACCCCTTCACGCCCTCTGCGCCGTCGGCCTTCTCCTCGGCGCTCAGCCGGCCCGCGCCGCCGATGTGACGACCGTGTTCGCGGCGGCGAGCCTGAAGAACGCCCTCGACGCCGCCGGCAAGGCGTTCACGGCAAAGACCGGCGTCACGGTGCGGGCCAGCTACGCCGCGTCCTCGGCGCTCGCCCGTCAGATCGAGCAGGGTGCACCGGCCGATCTGTTCGGCTCGGCTGACTTGGAGTGGATGGATTATCTCGCCGCGCGCAAGCTGATCCGTCCCGAGAGCCGCGTGAACCTGCTCGGCAACCGGCTGGTGGTGGTGGCGCCCAGGCAGGCGCAGGTCGGCGAGATCGCCTTCACGCCGGAATGGTTCGCCCGCGCCCTCGGCGCCGACGGGCGTCTCGCTACGGGCGAGGTCGGCGCGGTGCCGATCGGCAAGTATGCCAAGGCCGCCTTCGAGAAGCTCGGCCTCTGGTCGTCGGTGGGGCCGCGTCTTGCTCAGACCGAGAATGTGCGGGCCGCCCTGGCGCTGGTCTCGCGCGGCGAGGCGCCCCTGGGGGTCGTCTACGAGAGCGACGCCAAGGCGGATCCGGAGGTCAAGATCGTGGGGGTGTTTCCGGCGAAGAGCCATCCGCCGGTGGTCTATCCCTTCGCGATCACGGCCGAGGCCAAGGGCGATGGCGCGGCGCGTTTCCTCGCCTTCCTGAGAACGGCGGCCGCCAGGCCCTTCTTCGAGGAGCAGGGATTCCGCGTGGTCGAGGCCGGCAGGGCCGGCCCGTCGCAGTAGGGCGGTGAGGCCGATGCGACCCGGCCGGCCGCAGGCTGTCCGGGCTCAGGCCGCGCGCCTCGGCCGCGCCGGGCCGCACGGCCTGATTCGGCTACGATCGAGGCGCGGGATCCCGCAGCGGTTCCCATGCAGGTCAGGTTCTATTTTTAGTGCTGCCCCGGCCGGGGCGCTCACGCGGCGCCCCGCCCCTCTTCGAGCCGCAGGCCTGGCACGGCCGCGAGCAGGGAGCGGGTGTAGGGGTGGGCGGGCGCCCGAAAAAGCTCCGCGGTCCGCCGCTCCTCCACGATCTCGCCGCGATGCATCACCGCGATCCGATCGCAGATCGTGGCGGCGACGCGCAGGTCGTGGGTGATGAACAGCATCGCGATGCCGAGGCGCTGCTTCAGCTCCTCCAAGAGCCGCAGGACCTGGGCCTGGACCGAGACGTCGAGGGCCGAGACCGCCTCGTCGGCGACGAGCACATCCGGCTCCATGGCGAGCGCGCGGGCGATGCCGATGCGTTGACGCTGCCCCCCCGAGAAGGCGTTGGGGTAGCGCTCCGCGGCGCTCGCCTGGAGCCCGACCAGTTCGAGGAGCTCGCGCGCCCGCGCCCGGGCCTGCCAGGCCGGGACGCCGTGCGCAATCGGGCCGGCCGTGATGATCTGCTCGACGGTGCGCCGGGGGTTCAGGGAGGCGAACGGATCCTGGAAGATCATCTGGATGCGCTTGCGCTCCCGGCGCAGCGAGGCGGAACCGAGCGCCGTGTAGTCGAGCGGGCCGAGGCGCACGGTGCCGCGATCGGGCTCGACCAGCCGGATCGCGAGCCGCGCCGTCGTCGATTTGCCGGAGCCCGATTCGCCGACGAGGCCCAGCGTCTCGCCGCGCCGCAGGTCGAAAGCCACCTCCTTCACGGCCGCGACCACCCGCGGGCGGCCAAACAGGCCGGTGCGGGTGGCGTAGGTCTTGGTCAGGCCGACCGCCGAGAGCACCACCGGCTCATCGTGGAGAGGCGCGCGCTCGGGCGGCGCGAGGCTCGGCACCGCCGCGAGCAGCGCCCGGGTATAGGGGTGCTGCGGATTCTCCAGCACCTCCCGGGCGGTGCCGGATTCGACGAGCCGGCCGCGCTGGAGCACCGCCACATGGTCGGCGATGTCGGCCACCACCCCGAAATCGTGGGTGATGAACAGCACGCTCATGCCTCGCCGCTGCTGCAGGTCGCGGATCAGCCGCAGGATCTGCGCCTGGGTGGTGACGTCGAGCGCCGTGGTCGGCTCGTCGGCCACCAGGATCGAGGGTTCGAGGGCGAGCGCCATGGCGATCATCGCCCGCTGCCGCTGCCCGCCCGAGAGCTGGTGCGGATAGGCGCGCACGATGGTCTCGGGGTCCGGCAGCCCCACCTCGGCGGCGAGCGCCACTGCGCGGGCGCGGCGCTCCGGCCCGCTCAGCAGCCCGTGCGCCTCGAACATCTCGGCGATCTGGTCGCCGATGCGCATCACGGGGTTCAGCGCCGTCATCGGCTCCTGGAACACCATGGCGATGCGCCGCCCGCGCAGGTCCCGCCAGCCGCGCTCGTCGAGGGCGAGGAGGTCGCGCCCCTCGAACTCGATGCGCCCGCCCGTCGGCCGCAAGCCCCGGGGCAGGAGCCCGGTGAGCGCGTAGGCGCTCATCGACTTGCCCGAGCCCGACTCGCCGACGACGCAGAGGATGCGCCCCGGCATCAGGTCGAGGGAGAGATCCTCGACCGCGAAGGGACGGTCGGCGCCCCTGGGCAGGGCGAGCGTCAGGTTCCGGATGCGCAGGACGGGCTCGGTCATGCTCAGTCCCCTTGCGCTTCCCTGCGGCGGGCGAGCACGGCCGGGCCGGTCTCGCCGAGATCCCAGAACAGACCGGCCATCAGCCCGAGCGCCTCGCGGGTCATCGGCCCGAGCAGGTGCTCGTCGGGCGCGTGCTGCGAGCAGGCCGGGTAGGAATGCGGCACCCAGAGGGTCGGCAGGCCGAGGATCTCCGAGAAGGCGTCGTTCGGCAGCGAGCCGCCGAGATTGGGCAGCAGCGCCGGCCGCTTGCCGGTGCTCTCGGCGATCGAGGCAAGGGCCCAGGCGACCCAGGGGTCCTCGACCGGCAGGCGGGTGGCCCGAAACACCTCCGTGCGGGCGGCCCTCACCTCCACCATCGGGAAGCCGTGGGCGTCGAGATGCGCGCGGATCGCCGGGATGAGGTTCTGCCAGTCCGTGCCGACGACGAAGCGCAGCTGCAGCGTCGCCTTGGCGGAGGGCGGCACCGCGTTGAGCGGGCCGTCCGGGTCGCCGGTCTTGAAGGCGAGCACCTCAAGGGCGTTCCAGCCGAACACCCGCTCGGCCGGGCTCAGGCCCGGCTCGCCCCAGCCCTCGTCGATCGCCGGCGCGTTCGGGTCGCCGCCCACCGTGATGTCGGCGAGCGCCGCGCGCACGCCCTCCGGGATCGGCGGCGGGCGCAGGGCGTCGATCAGGATCGTGCCGCGGGCATCGACCAGGCTCGCGATGGCATTCGCCAGCACCGTGCCGGGATTGCGCAGGAGCCCGCCCCAGTTGCCCGAATGGTGCCCGCCCTCGCGCAGGTTCACGATCAGCTCGAAGTTGAAGGCGCCGCGCGAGCCGAGGAAGATCGTCGGGCGCTCCGCGCTCACCCGCGGCCCGTCCGAGGCGATCAGCAGGTCGGCGGCGAGCGCGCGGCTTTCCGCGCGGCAGATCTCGCGCAGGCCAGGGGAGCCCGATTCCTCGCCCATCTCGATGACGAGCTTGGTGTTGAAGCCGAGGCGGCCGCCGCGGGCCCGCATCACGGCCTCGAGCGCCGCGAGGTTGACGAGGTGCTGGCCCTTGTTGTCGGCGGTGCCGCGGCCGTACCAGCGCTCGCCCTCGACCACGATCCGCCAGGGATGCAGGCCCTCGCGCCACTGCTCCGGGTAGCCGCGCACGGTGTCGCCGTGGCCGTAGATCAGCACGGTGGGGAGATCCTCGCCCTCGCGGCGCTCCGCGATCAGGAAGGGCCCGTGCACCCCATCGGGATTGTCGAGGATGCGGCTCGTGAAGCCGAGGCGCGCGACGGCGGGCGCGACGAGATCGGTGAGATAGGCGGTGAGCGCCGGGAGCTGGCCGGGCGCCTGGCTCTCGGTCGGGCGCGCGACGGCCTCCTGCAGGGTGGCGAGGAAGCCGCCGTCGTCGAAATGCCGGGTCGCCAGCGCGATGGCGTCGTGTCGGGACATGGGGGGACTCGCGATGGGGGAACGCGGAACCGGGAGGGCCGGCGGGGTCACCGCCTTTCCTCCGGGGCGGTGATGTCGCGCAGGCCGTCGCCCAGGAGATTGATGGCGAGCACGAGGACGAGGAGCGCCACCCCCGGGATGGTGATCACCCAGGGCTGGAACAGCATGTACGGCTTGCCCTCGGCGATCATCAGCCCCCAGGAGGGCAGGGGCGGCTGAACGCCGAGGCCGAGGAAGGAGAGGGCGGCTTCGAGCAGGATCGCGTGCGCCATCTCGAGCGTCGCCACGACGATGAGCGCGTTGAGGATGTTGGGCAGGATCTCCTGCAGGAGGATCCGCGCCGTGGTGAAGCCCGCCGCCTCGGCCGCCGCGACGAAGTCCTGGCTGCGCACCTGCCGGGTGGCCGCCCGGGTGACGACGGCGAAGCGGTCCCACAGGAGCAGGCCGAGCACCAGCACCACCACCTTGAGCGAGCCGCCGACCAGCGCCGCCATGGCGAGCGCCACCAGCACCACGGGCAGCGCGAGGCGCGTGGTGACGATGTAGCTCACCACCGCGTCGACCCGGCCGCCGAAATAGCCGGCGAGGATGCCGAGCGTGGTGCCGATCAGGCCGGAGATCAGCGCCGCCGAGATGCCGATCAGCAGGGAGATCTGGCTGCCGTAGATCAGGCGGCTGAGATAGTCCCGCCCGAGCTTGTCGGTGCCGAGCAGGTGCTCCCAGCTGCCCTTGGCCTGCCAGAAGGGCGGGATCAGCCGGCGCGAGACGTCCTGCGCGTAGGGGTCGTGGGGCGCGATGAGCGGAGCGGCGATCGCCGCGACCAGGATCAGCCCGAGGAGCACGGCCCCGATCAGGAAGCCCGCATGCGAGAGGCCCCGGCGCAGGGCGATCGCGGTGGGCGAGCGCGCGGCGGGAAGCGGCGCTTCGGTGCCCGCCTGCGCCAGGGTCTGGGAAGCGGCAAGGCCGGATTCGGCCGGCGTCGAGGAGGTCGGGACGATCATTGGCGCAGCCGCGGATCGAGGAAGGCGTTGAGGAGGTCGGCGGCGAGCGTCAGCGCGATGTAGATCATCGCCAGCACCAGCACGATCGCCTGGACCACCGGGAAGTCGTTGCGGGCGATCGATTCCCAGGCGAGCTGGCCGAGGCCCTGGAGCGAGAACACCGCCTCGACCACGATCGAGCCGCCGAGCATGAAGCCGAACTGCACGGCCGCGAGCGCGATCACCGGAATGACGGCGTTGCGCAGGGCATGGCGGATCAGGATCTTGCGCGGGGGCAGGCCCTTGGCGCGGGCGGTGCGGACGAAGTCGGAGGAGAGCACCTCCAGCATGCCGTTGCGGGTGAGCCGCATCACCGCCGGCATGGCATAGTAGCCGAGCGCGACGGCTGGCAGCACGAAGTGCTTCCAGGTGGCGTTGCCCGAGACCGGCAGCCAGCGCAGGTTCACGGCGAAGATCATGATCAGGGTGAGCCCGAACCAGAAGCTCGGCATCGCTTGGCCTAAGACCGACACGAACAGGGCCACCCGGTCGATCCAGGTGTCGCGGCGCACCGCCGCCAGCACGCCGAGCGGGATCGCCACGAACAGGGCGACCGCGAGCGCCACGACGCCGAGCATCAGCGTCACCGGCAGGCGCGCCGCGATCAGGTCGGTGACCCGCTCGCGGAAGTAGAACGAGTGGCCGAAATCGAGATGCAGCGCGTTCCAGGCCCAGGCGAAGAACTGGGCGAGGATCGGCCGGTCGAGCCCGTACTGGATCCGGATCGCCTCGATCTGGGCGCCCGTGGCCTCCGGGCCGGCGATCGCGGTGGCGAGGTCGCCGGAGAGATGCAGCAGCATGAAGCTCGCCACCGACACGGTGACGGCCACGCTGAGCGCCACGAGGACGCGACGCAGGGTGAAGCGCAGCATCGGCCGGGCGCCTTACTTCCAGGAGGCGGCGTAGAAGCGCGGCACCTCGTCGGGCTGCGCCGTGAAGGCGAGATCCTGCGTGAACGCGTAGTTCGACGGGTAGGAGAACATCGGCAGGGCGTAGGCCTCGCCCGCGATGCGCTTGAGCGCCTCCCCGTATTTCGCCTTGCGCTGCTCCGGGTCGCTCGCCGTGTCGCCGGCCTGGAGCGCCGCGATGACGGCCGGGTCCTTGGTCAGGTCCTCATCGCCGCCGCGGAAATAGACACCCGTGAAGGCCGAGACGTCGTTGACCGAGAACGAGCCCCAGGTCTGGAAGCCGATCGAGACCTTGCCGCCGCGCAGCGCGTCCCGGAAGGCGGCGTAGCGCAGGTAATTGAGCCGCGCCTTGATGCCGACCGCCCGCAGGTAGCCGATGACCGCCTCCGCATATTCGCGCTCGCGATAGGCCGCGAGGTCGATCTCGAAACCGTCCGGATAGCCCGCCTCCTTCAGGAGCGCCTTGGCCTTGGCGGGATCGTAGGCGTAGCGCGGCACGCCCTCCTCGACGCAGCCGAACTGCTCGATGAAGCAGAGCGCGTTCATCACGCGCGCGCCGCCGCGCACGAGGTTGTCCACCATCGCCTTGCGGTCGATGGCGTAGGAGATGGCCTGGCGCACCCGCGGGTCCTTGAGCGGCGAATTCGCCATCGCCCGGCCCGTCACGTCGAACTGCAGGAAGCCGACCCGCATGGTCTCGGCGCTCAGCACCGTCACGCCGGGCGCCGCCCGCAGCTGGTCGGCCTGGTCGCCCGGCACGCGCCAGATCCAGTCGACGCCGCCGGTGACGAGTTCCGCCATGCGGCTGTCGCCGTCCGGGATGACGCGGAATTCGAGCTTGCCGATCTTCGGCTTGCCGATCGGGCTGCCGGACCAGTACTTCTCGAAGCGTTCGAGCTTCACGCCGCGCCCGCTCTCGACGCTCACGATCCGGTAGGGGCCGGTGCCGACCGGCGCCTTGGCGAAACCGTCGAGGCCCACCTTCTTGAAATAGGCGGCGGGGAAGATCGGGGTCGGGCCGGACAGGTATTCGAGCGCGGCCGGGAACGGCGCCTTGAGGTGGATGCGCACCGTGTGGGCGTCGACGACCTCGGTGGACTTCATCCAGTCCACGTTCTGCTTGGTGACCGTGCGCGCCTCGGGCGTCAGCACGTAGTTGAAGGTGAAGGCGACGTCCTCGGGCGTGAGCGGATCGCCGTTGTGGAAGACCACGCCCTCGCGGATGGTCAGCTCCAGCGTCACCGGGTCGATCCACTTCCAGGCGGTCGCCAGCATCGGCTGATAGCGGCCCGTGGCGGGATCCCGGTAGATCAGCGTGTCCCAGGCGTTGCGGGCCAGGATCACGCCCTCGCGGACACTGTTGTGGTAGGGGCTGACATTCTCCGGCTCGCTGTCCGAGGCGTAGACGAGCGTGTCGTTCGCCTTGCCGGCGAGGGCGGGCCCGGCCGCCCCGGCGAGCAGAAGGGCCGCGAGCGTCCGGCCGGCGAGGTGGGAGGCCGCGAAGGTCTGTCTCAGCATGTCGGATCGCCCCTGGAGCGCGGCGGCGGCGCCCGGCTGCCATCCGCCCGAGCCCTGCCGATTTTTTGACCCTGCCAGGATGTTGAGCAGGAGGGATCGCAACAAGTAGAATTTAGCGATGCGATCGTTGCCGATTCGGCAAGGGAGAGGCGATGCAGACGAGCAGCCTGCGGTATTTCCTGGCGGTTGCCCGCACCGGCTCGATCGCCGCGGCTTCCGCCCAGCTCAACGTCGCCGCCTCGGCGATCAGCCGCCAGATCGCGAATCTCGAACTCGAGCTCGGCTGCGTGCTGTTCGAGCGGCGCCCGCGCGGCATGGTGCCGAGCCCGGCCGGCGAGCTCCTGGCGCAGCACGCCCATCAGGTGCTGGTGCGCACCGATCAGGTCGTCACCGAGATCCGCGAGCTGCAGGGCCTCGCCCGCGGCCTCATCCGGGTGGCGAGTTCGGAAGGCTTCGCCCTCGATGTCCTGCCGAATGCGGTCGCGGAGTTCCACGCGCGCCATCCCGGCATCCGCTTCGAGCTGGCGATCCTGCCGCCCGCGCAGGTCACGCAGGTGGTGGCTGCGGGAGACGCCGATATCGGTATGACCTTCACGCTCGCCCCGACCGCACCCGTGCAGGTGATCTACGACCACCAGGTGGAGATGATCGCGCTCTCGGCGCCCGATCATCCGCTGGCGGGGACCCCGGTGCGGCGGCTCGCCGACCTCACCGCCTACCCGATCGCGCTGCCGACCCGGGACACCACGGCGCGGCGCGTCTTCGACGCCGCCTGCGAGGCGGAGGGCATCACCGTCGAGCCGGTGCTGACCGCCAACATCCTCTCGGCGCTCTTGCCCTTCGTGCGGCGCTCGCGGGGCCTCGCGGTGATGTCGGCGCTGTCCGTGCAGACGCCGCTGCGGCTCGGCGAGCTCGTCTCGATCCCGATCCGGGCGCATGGCGGGCTGATGCGCGGCATCCAGGTGCAGACCATGCGGGAGCGCCGCCTGCCCCATGCCGTGCAGGCCTTCCTGCGCGAACTCATCGCCGCGCTGCCGCCGGTGGGCCGCAAGGCCTGAGGGCGCCCGATCCCGGCGCTCAGGCCGCCCGTCCCCGCCGGAACCGCTTGGGTGAGAAGGGGCTGAGCGGGACGGGCGGGGCGAGGCCCTGCACGAGGTCGCTCGCGGCCCGCGCCGTCACCGGGCCGCAGGCCAGCCCGACATGGCCGTGCCCGAAGGCGTAGACGATGTCGGCGCACCCTGAGGCCGTCCCGATGACCGGCAGCCCGTCGGGCGTCGAAGGCCGGTTGCCCATCCAGCGCTGCGGCTCCTCCGGCGGCCGGCCCTGTGCGGCAAGGCCCGGATAGGCCGAGACGATGTGGCCGAGCAGGATCTCGGCCCGCCGCCAATTCGGCGGCGCGTCGAGGGAGGCGAGCTCCACCTGGCCAGCGGCGCGCAGGCCCTGCGCCATCACGGTGTTCGCCATCTTGGTGTCGCCCGGCATGATCGGTGTGCGCGGCGCCGGATCGGGCGGGGACAGCATCACATGATAGCCCCGCTCGCTCTCGAGCGGGATCCGGTCGCCCGCCTGCCGGGCGAGATCCTTCGCGCGGATGCCCGCCGCCACGACGGCCCGGTCGCAGGCGACCGGCCCCTCATTCGTCTGCACCGCCCTGAGGCGGCCGCCCTCGATCGCAAAGCCCGTGGCGGCGGCGTGGAGGCGCTCGGCCCCCTGCGCGAGGGCAGTCGCGGCGATCGCCGCGACGTAGCCGCCCGGATCGACGCAATGCGCCCCCTCCTGGACCAGCGCCCCGAAGGTGTAGTGGCGCGCCAGCGCGGGTTCGAGCTGGGCCAGCTCGTCGGGGCCGAGTTCGAGCCAGCGCACGCCGTTGTCCCAGCGCAGCCGCCACGCCAGGGCGTCCGCCGCGAAGGCGGCGCGGTCCGCGTAAGGATAGAGCAGCCCCTGCCGGCGGATCAGCTCGGGCCGCCCGATCTCCGCCGCGAGGGCGGCGTGGCGGGCGGGCGCATCGACGAGCAGCGAGCGCAGGGCCCGCGCGGTCCGCTCCACCTTGGCGACGCTCGATCCGGCGCGGAGGAACCGCAGCAGCCAGGGGGCGAGGCGCGGCAGATGCGACCAGCGGATGGTCAGCGGCCCGCCCGGATCGAGCAGATAGCCGGGCACCTTGCGCCAGAGGCCCGGCATCGACATCGGCACGATCGAGGCCGGGCTGATCCAGCCGCCGTTGCCGTAGCTCGCCGCCTGCGGCCCGCCGGGTTCCCCGGGCTCGATCAGGGTGACGCGGCAACCGTCCCGCACCAGGGTCAGGGCGGTCGCGGCGCCGACGATGCCGGATCCGATCACGGCGACGTGGAGGGTCATGCGGCTCCTCGGTGGTTGGTGGCTAGAGCATTTTCCGACGAAGTGGATGCCGGTTCGTCGCAGAAAATGCGGCACAATCAAAAGCCGAGAGCAGGGTCCGTTCCACCGTGAACGGATCCTGCTCTAGGCCGTCGCGGGGCGCGACGCTTCCCTTCAGCACATCTGCCGCCCTCGCGGGAAGAGGTTTGGCGCGCAGCGTTCGGCTCCGCGCGTCGGCGGCCGGAGCATGCGCGCGGTCGGACGGGATTTTGCGTCGAGCCGGCGGGGGCGGAAAGCGGCCGGGCGTGGCACCCGGGATACCAAGCATTACAAGCATCATTCGCCGAACTGTCCCACGGTTCGGCGAATGATTCGGCTTCCGGTTGATTCCTTCCGAGACGAGTCCGCGCGGGGAACCCCTCTCCCGTGCGGGAGAGGGGTAGGGGTGAGGGCCCAGGTGGTTCAGCAAGAGGACTGAACCGTGCCGCTGCCACCACCACGGCTTCAGGATTATTGCGGATCCGTCCGGGACCCTCACCCCTGCCCCTCTCCCGCACGGGAGAGGGGATCCCGCGCTTCCCGCGCCCTCTTGTCTCCGAACGGATCAACCGGAAACCGCATGATGCGGAAGCAAAGACATCCAGGCAGATATGGACACCGGTCTTAGGGCCTCGGTTCTCAATCCGGACATCCGCCACATCGAAGACTTGGAGGCTGCGACCTGGAGACTGCCGGGCGCTTCTAAAAATGCCTGACAGGCATTAGGCCGGCCCATCGCCGATCGAAGGGGCTCTCTCGTGTCCGACGTCCAGCAGATCCTCGCCGACCTCGTCGCCTTCCCGTCCGTCTGCCGCACGCCGAACGGTGCGATCGTGGCTTATGTCCGCGAGCACCTCGCACGCCATGGCATCGCCGCGCAGATCATTCCCGGGCCGGAGGGCGACCGGTCGAACCTGTTCGCGACCCTGGGGCCCCGGGAAGTGCCCGGCTACATCCTCTCGGCCCATCTCGACGTGGTCCCGGCCCCCGCGGCGGGCTGGACCGGCGACCCTTTCCGGCTGCGGCGCGCGGGCGACCGCCTCATCGGACGCGGCGCCGTGGACATGAAAGGCTTCGTCGCCTGCCTCCTCGCGACGCTTCCGGAGATCGGGCGGGACCTCCAGCGCCCGCTTCACATCGCCCTGTCGTACGACGAGGAGGTCGGCTGCGTGGGCGTGCGCCACCTGATCGCCCGCCTGCCGGAGTTCTGCGCGCCGCCGCTCGGCTGCATCGTCGGCGAGCCCTCCGACCTGCATCCCGTCCTGCGCCACAAGGGCAAGGTCGCGGGCCGGCTCATCGTGCGCGGGCGCGCGGGGCATTCCTCGCGGCCCGACCTCGCCGAGAACGCCGTGCACCATGCGGCCGACCTCGTCGGGCTGGTGCGGGACCTCCACGAGAGGCTCTCGCGAGAGGGGCCGTTCCATCCCGCCTTCGAGCCGCCCGCCTCGACCCTGCAGGTCGGCGTGATCGCCGGCGGTACCAGCGTCAACGTGGTGCCCGACCAATGCGCGATCGACTGGGAGGCCCGGGCGATTCCCGGCACCGATCCCATGGCGCTGCACGCTGCGCTGGAGGAGGCGATCGCCGCCTGGCTCGCGCCCCTGCAGGCGGAGGGCCGGCCGGTGCAGGTCGAGAGCGAGGTGCTCTCCGGCTATCCGGCCCTCGACCTGCCCGACCACGCGGATCTGCGGGCCATGGCCGAGGACCTGTCCGGCCGGGAAGCGCGCGGGGCGGTGAGCTTCGGCACCGAGGCCGGGCTGTACCAGGCGGCCGGGATCCCGGCGATCATCTGCGGCCCGGGCTCCATTGCGCAGGCCCACAAGCCCGACGAGTTCATCGCGGCCGCGGATCTCGATGCCTGCTGCGCGATGCTGCGCCGGCTCGCCGCGCGGCTGCGCTGAGGCGCTCTTCGGATCCGTCCGATGCGGTTCCTGCCGGGAGCAGGACGCGCGTCGCCTCAGGCCCGGCCGCGTCGGGCGCCGAGGCTCGCCAGGATCACCACGATGAGCGAGGCCGCGGTCAGAAGCGACGAGATCGCCGCGATGGTCGGATCGATCTCGTCGCGCAGGGACGTGAACATGCGCTTCGTCAGCGTCTGGTTCGGCCCGCCGGAGATGAAGATCGCCACCACGGTCTCGTCGAGGGCCGAGATGAAGGCGAAGAGCGCGCCCGAGACCACGCTCGGGCGGATCTGCGGCAGGGTCACGGTCAGGAAGGCCCGCAGGCGGTTCATGCCGAGGCTGCGCGCCACCATCTCCTGCGCCGGGTCGAAGCCGCGCAGGCCCGCCAGCACCGAGGTCACCACGTAGGGCGTGCCCAGCATGATGTTGGCGAGCACGAGCCCCGGCATGGTCGCAAGCAGCCCGGTCTTGGCGAAGACGAAGAACACGCCGATCGCCGTGATCACGATCGGCACGATCAGGGGCAGGAGCAGCAGGACCGTGAGGCTGCGGGCGAGGCGCGCGCCGCTCATGGCGAGCGCATAGGCGGCCGCCGTGCCGATCAGCGTCGCGCCGATGGCGGTCGCGACCGCCACCCCGAGGCTCACCCGCGCCGCCTGCATCCAGGCGGGGTTGCCGAAGAAGGCCTCGTACCAGCGCAGGGAATAGCCGGGCGGCGGGAAGGTCAGAAAGCGCGCGTTCGAGAACGACATCGGCACGACGATCAGGACCGGCACCACCAGGAACAGCAGCACCAGCGCGACGAGCGTGCCGAGGAACAGACGGGTCGGGAGGGAGGCGGTCATCTCAGCGCGCTCCCATGATCCGCTCCACCGGGACCACCCGGGAGGCCAGGAGGAAGATCACGGACACGCAGACGAGCAGCACGACGCTGATCGCGCTCGCCGCGCCCCACTGATTGTAGATCTCGACGTTGCGGCTCACCAGCATCGACACCATGAAGGTGCGCCCGCCGCCGAGCAGCTCCGGCGTGATGTAGAAGCCAAGCGCCAGCACGAAGACCAGGACCGTGCCGGCGACCACCCCGGGCATCGAGAGCGGCAGGAACACCCGCACGAAGACGTGGAACGGGCTGCCGCCGAGGCTCGCCCCGGCGAGCATCAGGTCGCCGGGAATGCGCTGCATGGTGGCGTAGAGAGGCAGCACCATGAAGGGCAGCAGAATGTGCAGCGTCGCCAGAACGGTGCCGAACTCGTTGTTGATGAGCGCCAGCGGCTGGTCGATGAGGCCGAGCGCCTGGAGGGCCGAGTTCACGAGCCCGCGGCGCTGCAGCAGCACCATCCAGGCATAGGCGCGCACCAGCACGCTGGTCCAGAACGGCAGGATCACCATGCCGAGGACGACGAGACTCCAGCGTCGCGGCAGGGTCGCGGCCGCATAGGCGACCGGATAGCCGAGCAGCACCGCCAGGACCGTGACGGTGAAGGCGATGCGGAAGGTCAGCAGGAAGCTGCGCCAATAGATGTCCTCGGTGAGGAAGCGCTGGTAATTCTCGAGCGTGAACCCGTCGACATAGACGGACTGGGCCGCGAGCCAGAGGAGCGGCACCACGAGCAGCACCGTCACCACCGCGAGGGCGGGGGCGAGCAGCGCGAGCACGAGGAGCCGCTCGCGCCTCTCGTGCCGGATCATCGCGGCGCTGTCCTGCGTCATGGGATCGGGTCTCCGGCGGAAGCGATGCCGGCCGACAGACCGGCCCGCGCGGTGTCGTGGCATGGCACGCGGCGCCCACCCGCCCCATGGGTCCGGATCCGCGCCGCGGCGCCGGGCGGGGTGGCGCCGCGCGGATCACTTCTTCTGCACGAACTCCGCCCAGCGCTTCAGCGCCGCGTCGCCCGCCTCCGAGGTCCACCACGCGGCCGAGAGCACCGCCTGCTTCCTGGCGTTGTCGGGCGCACTCGGAAGCTTGGCGGCGAGGTCGGCCGGGATGATGCCGGTGTCGAAGGCGGCCGGGTTGCCGGGGCCGTAGGGGATCTGCAGCGGCAGGTTGGCCTGGAGCTTCGGGTCGATCGCCTGGTTCACGAACTTCACGGCGGTGGCGAGGTTCGGGGCGTTCTTCAGGATGCACAGCGAGGTGCTCTGCAGGATGCCCTGGTTGAAGGTGAAGGCGGCATCCGCGCCCGCGTCGATCACGGCCGAGACGCGGCCGTTCCAGATCATCTCCATGTCGACCTCGCCGCCCTGGATCAGCAGCGCGGACTGGCCGCCGGAGGTCCACCACACGGAGATGTGGGGCTTGATCTCCTCGAGCTTGCGGAAGGCCCGGTCGACGTCGAGGGGGTAGAGCTTGTCGGGCGCCACGCCGTCGGCCATCAGGGCTGCCTCCAGAGTGGCGAAGGGATGGTTGCGCAGCGCCCGCGCGCCCGGGAATTTCTTCACGTCCCAGAAGTCGGCCCAGCTCTGGGGCGGATTCTTGCCGTACTTGCTCTTGCTGTAGGCGAGAACGCTCGAATAGAACTCGTAGGGGACGGAGTATTCGGTCTTGTAAGTGGCCGGGATCGCCTCCGCGTTCGGGATCTTGGAGAAGTCGAGCTTCTCGATCATCCCGGCCTTTCCGCCCCGCACGCAGTCCTGGGTCGGGGTGTCGACCACGTCCCAGGTGGGCTTGCCGGTCGCTGCCTGCGTGCGGATCACCGGCCAGGCATCGGGGGCGCTGTCCTGATTGATGGTGATGCCGAGCGCCTTGGCGGCGGGATCGAGGATCGCGACGGTCTGGGCCTGCTGGTAGGCGCCGCCCTGGGACACGAAGGTGATCTGCTCGGCGGACGAGGCCGGGCCGGCCGTCCAGGCGAGCAGGGCCAGCGGGGCCAGGGCGGTCTTGCGAAGCAACGATGCCATCTCGGCTACCCCTCCGTGTTGGGCCGTTCAGCGGCCGATCGCGTCCAGGAACTGATACCAGCCGGCAACGAGCCGGATCACGGGTTCGCGCAAGGAGTAGAAGGGCACGGGCTGGAACCGGCCGGCCCCGAGGAGCCCCACATCCGGGCTCTCGCCCACCGCGAAGGCGGCGGCGTAGCGGCCGAGATGCGTCGCCATGGCGACCCCGGCGCCATTGTAGCCCATGGCGAAACTCACGCGGTCGTCGAGCCGGCCGACATGCGGCAGGGCGTCGAGGGTCATGCCGACGAGGCCCGACCAGCGGAAGGCCACGGGCGTATCGGCGAGCGCCGGGAAGCTGCGCACCATGGCCCGGCGCAGCACCGCGAAGGCGGCCTCGGAATCGGTACGCCCGAAGGCGCCGCGCCCGCCGAACACCATGCGGCCGTCGACCATGCGGAACCAGCGCATCATCCGCCGTGTCTCGACGTAGATCCGCCGACTCGGCAGGAGCGCGGCGCGCAGGTTCTCTGAGAGCGGCTCGGTGGCGAGGATCGCGCTGCGGAAGGGGATCAGGCGGGTACGCAGGGCGTCCGTGGCCCGGGTGAGGTCCGTGTAGCCGTTCGTCGCGACGATCACCTGCCGGGCCCGCACGGAGCCGCCCGGCGTCTCGACCCGGATGCCGCCCGCCTCGCGGTGGAAGGCGGTGGCCGGGCTCTGCTCGTGGATCGCGATGCCGCGCCCGCCCGCCGCCCGGGCGAGGCCGCGGGCATAGTTCAGCGGGTGCAGGCCGCCCGCATGGGACGAGAGGACGCCGCCGACGAAATCCTGCGAGCCGGTCTCCGCCTCAACCTCCTCGCGGGAGAGCGGGGAGACGGAACGGTCGCCCATCTCCCGGCGCATCCATTCCATCTCGGCCAGGGCCGCCGCCAGGGTGCGCGGGGTGTGGGCGCATTTGACCTGGCCGATCCGGGCGTAGTTCGCCTCCGCAATGCCGTGCTCCTCGATCATCCGCTCCAGGGTGTCGACGGATTCGTGCGCGATCGCGTGCATGCGGCGCGCCACCGCGAGCCCGTGGGCCGCCGCGATGGCCTGGAAGGAGAGCCGGAACTTCGCCGAGACCACGCCGCCGTTGCGGCCGCTGGCGCCCCAGCCGATGGTGTTGGCCTCCAGCACCACCGGCCGCTCGCCGCGCTCGGCCAGCGCCAGCGCCGCCGACAGGCCGGTATAGCCGCCCCCCACCACGGCGACATCCGCCTGGACGTCCCCGTCGAGCGGCCCGGATGCCGCCGGCGCCGGGGCGGCGCTGGCGGCCCAGAGCGAGGCGGCGGGAGGCAGCGGATGCATCGCCTCAGGCCGCGCGCTGGGCTGACGCCGCATAGCGGGCCGCGAAGGCCGCGTCGGCGGCGTCGGCCAGCTTCTCCAGGGTGGGGAAGTGGAAGTCGGGCTTGGTCAGCTTGGCCGGCGCCGGCGTGCCGCCGAAGCCCTTGAGCCCCTGCCGGCGCTCGATCCAGCAGACAGTGTAGCCGAGGTCCCGGGCGATGCCGATATCGTGATACTGGCTCTGGGCCACGTGCAATATGTCGCTTTGCTTGTAGCCGAAGGCGGATTGCCGGCCGCGGTTGAAGGCGAAGAATTGCGGATCGGGCTTGGCCACCCCGGTGTCGTCGTAGGTCACGCTGTCGTCGAACGGCGTGCCGAGGGTGTGGGCGTAGAACGAGAACGCGACCCGGTCGGCATTGGTCATCGCGACGAGGCGGTAATGCCGGCGCAGGCGCTTCAGGGCCGCGGCGGAATCGGCGAAGGCCGGCCAGCGCAGCACCGAGAGCTGAAACGCGTCCGCGGCCTCGTCGGTGTCGGGGAAGCCGAGCTCCCTGGCGACGTGCCGGTAGACGTCGGCGAAGACCTCGCTGGAGCGCTTGGCGTGGAGTTCGCGGCCCTTCAGGTAGACCTCGAAGATGCGCTCGTCGCTGAGCTCGTCGCGGCTGCGGCCGGAGACCGCGCGCAGATGGTCGAGGATGCCCCTCTCGAAGTCGATCAGGGTGCCGACGACGTCGAAGGTCAGGACTTTGAAGCTGTCGAGGGAGGGGGCGGACATGGAGGTTCCTTTCGGGGAGAGGAGGGACGTGAGGCTCAGGCCGGCTCGGCGGGCACGATGATCGTGTCCTGCGGGTGGAGCAGGGCGGTCAGGGCCGCGCCGGGCGGCGGGATGGCGAGGCGGCCGGCATGGTGGGCCGGCTGGCGCAGGCTGATCTCGGGCCCGCCGTCGAGCGCCACGAACACCTTCAGGCTCTCGCCCTGGTAGACGATATCGGTCACCCGGCCCGTCAGCCGGTTGTAGCCCGCCTCGGCACCGGCCCCGGCCTCCGCGATGAGCAGCTTCTCGGTCTGGATCGCCAGGAGTAGGCCGGATCCCGGCGGGAGCGGGCGGGCGCTGCGCAGGGTGGTGGCGCCGAACGCCACCGCGTCATCCCCCGCCCGGGTCACCGGCACCAGGGTCGATTCCCCGATGAAGCTCGCCACGAAGGCGCTTGCCGGCCGGTCGTGCAGGCGCTCCGGCGTGTCGACCTGGGCGAGCCGGCCGCCGCGCAGGATGGCGATGCGGTCGCTCATCGTCAGCGCCTCGCGCTGGTCGTGCGTGACGTAGATGATGGTGGCCTCGAGCTGGCGGTGCAGCCGCCGGAGCTCGATCTGCATCGTCTCGCGCAGCTGCTTGTCGAGGGCCGAGAGGGGCTCGTCCATCAGGATGAGCCGCGGCCGGAACACGATGGCCCGGGCGAGCGCCACGCGCTGGCGCTGGCCGCCCGAGAGCTGCGAGATCGCCCGGTTCTCGTAGCCGGCGAGTTCCACCAGCGCGAGCGCCTGGGACACCTGGGCGGCCCAAGAAGCCTTCGGCTCGCGCCGCGCGCGGAGCGGGAAGGCGACGTTCTCGCCCACCGTGAGGTGGGGAAACAGCGCGTAGTTCTGAAACACCACGCCGATGTTGCGCTTGTGCGGCGGCACCAGCGTGACGTCGACCTCGCCGAAATGCACGCTGCCGGAGGACGGCACGGTGAAGCCGCCGAGGATCCCGAGCAGCGTGGTCTTGCCCGAGCCGGACGGCCCGAGGAGCGAGAGGAACTCGCCGGGCGCCACGTCGAGGGAGATGTCGTCGAGAGCCGTGAACGTGCCGTAGCGCCGCGTCGCGTTGCGGATCGACACCCCGACGCTGCCGCCGGAGAGCGGTTCGCGATTCAGCTGAGCGGTCGATCCGGATGCCGCCACGGTGAGGATGCTGCCGCCAGAGAGCGGCTTACCTTTCAGCTCAACGGTCGATACTGACGTCGCCATTGCAGGAACCGCTTTCCCGTCCGCTCGTGTACCGAGCGAAAGCTCACAAAAGCGGCCCTTACTTTCAACATCAGAAAAAACCGCCCCGGCATAACCACCGGTTATGGGAAGCCGAAGCTCGCCCGGCCGATGCCGAGGTCGGGATAAAGGTCGTCGACGCGCGCCACCTCGGCCCGCATCTCGGCGATGATCCAGTCCCGCACGGCTGCGACCGACCTGCGCAGCGGGCGCGAGCGCAGGTGGATGAGCTGGCACGTCCTTGCCGTGCGGGTGAGCCGCTCGGTAGCCGGCACCAGATCGCCGGTGGCGAGCCAGTGCGACACCACGCTGATCCAGCCGAGCGCCACGCCCTGGCCGAGCAGGGCCGCCTGCAGCACCACCGCATAATCGGAGAAGTTGAGGGAGGCCCGCGAGCCGTTCCAGTCCGGGCCCGGATCGACGCCGCCGGTCCAGTTCGGCGACGAGGCCGTGAGATTGACGAAGGTGGTGCGGCTGCCGGCGGCGTTGCGGCCGGCGAGGTAGGCCGGACTGCAGACCGGCAGCATCACCTCGTTGATCAGGAAGACCGCCTCGTGGTCGAGATCGGGGCCCTCGACGAAGCGCATGCCGAGATCGACGTTGTCGACCGGGCCGCCGAGCGCCCCCGGGATCAGCTGGAAGCGGAAATCGACCGCCGGAAACGTCTCCTGCAGCGTGTTGATGCGCGGCATCAGCCAATGCGTGGTGAAGGCCGATGACAGGGACAGGGTGATCGTGTCGATGCCGGTGCGCCGGATGTCGATCTCCCGCAGAGCCGCCTCGATGCCCCGGAAGCCGTCGGCGACGCGCCGGTAGAGGATCTCTCCGTCCTCCGTCAGCGTCACGCCCTCGGCCGAGCGGCCGAGGAGGCGCACCCCGAGATGCCGCTCGAGCTGCGCCATCGCCTTGCTGACCGCGGGCTGAGTCACGTTCAGCTCCGCGGCGGCCTTGGTGAAGCTGGCATGGCGCGCCACGGCCTCGAACACGAACAGAGCGTGATTGGAGGGGAGCATCCTGCGCAGCGGGTTCATCTCCGGGCATCCTTCGGTCGGCAGGACCGACTTCGTCGCAGAAATCGCGGGAGAATCGAAGGCTGTTGTGGGCGCTTCGCCGCGAAGCGGGGTTCGGGGAGGCGGCGGTGATTCCTGCGGCCCATGACCGGGCTGCCGATCGGCTGTGATCGGGGATCGGATCCGGCCGTACTTCTCCGTCGACCTCGCGCGGCATCCGCCGGCGGCGATCCCTTGCGGGCAGGCTTCCGGCACCCGCCCGGTTCACGGCCTCAGGGACAAGGATGAAACTTCGTCCGGCGGGACGAATGCTTCACATTGTCATGAGTTGTTCTCATATGGCGGGTTCTTTTTCGGAGAAAATTAACCAGATCATCGTCGAAAAACAGACGATCGGTCGGTCTGGACTGATTGTTAAACTGTGCATGGCATTGCTGTCGTCCGAGCGAGGGGGGAGGATCCATGCCCGCGAAGTCGCGTGCTACCTGGGGCGAAGGCGAGCTCTACGAAGCGCTCTGCCTGCTCGTCATCGCCGGGTTCTGGGGGCTGATCGGCGCCAATTTCGGCGTGTTCGCCGCGTTCAACCTGTTCATCCTCCAGCATGGCCTGTCCGACCTGTTCACCTTCGCGATGCTGATGGGCCTGACCCTGGTCGGCGTCACCGTCCGGAAATCGCTCAAGCTCCGCCGCGTCATGCGCGAGCGCGACATGGCCGCCGCGCATGCCGAGGCGGTCGCGCGCCACGACGCGCTCACGGGGCTGGCCAACCGCCGCCTCCTGCTCGAAGCCATCGACAAGCTGCTGGCGGGGGACCATTCGCCCGTCTCGGGTGCGGTGCTCCTCATCGACATCGATCGCTTCAAGCCGGTCAACGACCTCTACGGGCACGCCGCAGGCGACGCCGTCCTGTGCGCCATCGCCGATCGCCTGCGCAGCCTCGCCCCGAGTCAGGGACTGGCGGCCCGGCTCGGCGGCGACGAATTCGCGCTGCTCGTGCGCGCCGAGCTCGGGAGCGAGGCCCTCGCCCGGCTGGCCGAGCAGGTGATCGCCAGCATCGCGCGTCCGGTCGAATGGGCGCAGGCCGAGCTGAAGGTGGGGGCGACGATCGGGATCACGCTGATCTCGCGCGACGACCTCGACGCTCACGCCATCATGCATGCGGCCGATCTCGCCATGTACCAGGGCAAGAAGGAGGGGCGCGGCACCTACCGCTTCTTCCAGAGCGCAATGGATCTCGAACTCAAGGAGCGGGCCCAGCTCGAGAGCGAGCTGCGGGCGGCGATTGAGGGCGGGCAGATCGAGCCGTTCTACCAGCCCGTCGTGTCGCTCCCGCACCAGGATCTCGTCGGCGTCGAGGTGCTGGCCCGCTGGCGGCATCCCATCCGGGGCCTCCTCACGCCCGACCAGTTCATCGCGGCCGCCGAGGAGACCGGCATGATCGCCGAGCTGAGCTGCCGGCTGCTCCGGCAGGCCTGCCTGGACGCGCGGGAATGGCCGAGCCATCTGCGGCTGGCCGTCAACATCGCCCCGCAGCAGTTCCAGGATCGCTGGCTCGCCGAACGCATCCTGGCGATCCTGACCGAAACCGGCTTCCCGCCGAACCGGCTCGAGGTCGAGATCACCGAGACCGCCCTCGTCCAGGATCTGGAGGCCACCCGCGCCACGCTGACATCCCTGCAGAACCTCGGCGTGCGCATCGCGCTCGACGATTTCGGCACCGGCTATTCCAGCCTCTATCACCTGCGCGAATTGCGGTTCGACAAGCTGAAGATCGACCGCAGCTACGTCGATTCGATCACGATGAGCGAGGAGCGGGCGAAGCTCGTCGATGCGATCATCAAGCTCGGCACGAGCCTCGGCCTGACCACCACCGCCGAGGGGATCGAGACCGCCGCCAGCGTCGAATGGCTGTCCGGCCAGGGCTGCGACTACGGCCAGGGCTATCTGTTCGGCGCCCCGATGCCCAAGGAGGCGATCGACCGGATCCTCGTCGCGCCGGCCGACGCGCAGAAGGCCATGCTGGAGGCCAGGAGCGCGGCCTGACGGGAGCGCGGCCCGACGGCCCGCCGCCTCGAGGCTCGTGGCCTCGGGAGGAGGCAGGCCCGGGGCCGCGGGACGGCCGGGGCGCCGCGGCTCAGGCGGGCTCGGTGCTGCGCTCGGCCATCATCTCCCGGAAGGCTGGCCGGGCCTGGCAGGCGTTGAGCCAAGCGCCGATGGCCGGGTGCTCGGCGAGGAACGCGGTCGCCGGCTGCGCGTAGCGGAGCACCTCGGCGACGTTGATGTCGGCGACCGTAAAGCGGCCGCCGACGAGGAAGCCGCCTGCCTTCCGCAGAGCGGCCTCCAGGACCGCGAAGGCGGGGCGCAGGGTCTCGATCGCGGTCGCGACGGTGCGCCGGTCGGATTCGCTGCGCTCCCCGCCGCTGTGGAGCAGGATCGCGAGCCCGTGGGGCTCGCATTCCGTCACGGCCCAGAGCGACCACATGGTCATCAGCCCGTCCTCGCGCAGATCCGCCGGGGCGAGCGGGCCGCCATGCTTGCGCGCGAGATAGAGGTTGATGGCGAAGGACTCGCAGAGGGTCAGGTCGCCGTCGACCAGGGCCGGGATGCGTCCGTTCGGATTGATCGCCCGGAAGGCCGGCGAGGCGGTGTTGAGCGGAGCATCCGCGGCGAGCGGGTCGGGCAGCCGATAGGCCTGGATCACCGGCACCCGCGTGAAGGACAGCCCGAGTTCCTTGGCTAGCCAGACATTGCGGGCCGCACGCGACCGCAGGACGCCGTAGAGCGTGATCATGGCTGCTTCTTCCTTGCGACAGCGACATGGTTTCAGGCCGAGCCGCCGGAGGCTCGTTGCGCGCAGAGCTCGATCCACCTCGCGGCGACCGAGCCATGTGTGGCTACGGCTCGACGTAGCGCCGCCGCAGGTGGCGCAGGAAGGGCTCGCTCGCGAGCCCCCGGCCGGTCGCCGCGACGAGCAGGTCCTCAGTGTCGAGCGTGCTGCCATGCGCATGCACGTTCGTGCGCAGCCACGCCAGCAGGGGCGAGAAGTCGCCCCGCGCGAGGGCGGGCCGGAGGTCCGGCTCGGCCGCGGCCGCGCTCTCGAAGAGCTGCGCGGCGATCATCGCCCCGAGCGTGTAGGTCGGGAAATAGCCGAAGGAGCCGCCGGGCCAGTGGATGTCCTGCAGGCAGCCGAGCGCGTCGTTGGGGACGTCGAGGCCGAGAAGCTCCCGCATCCCGGCATTGAAGGCGCCCGGCAGGTCGGCAGGCGACAGATCGCCTGCGAGCATTGCCGTCTCGAGCTCGGTGCGCAGGAGGATATGCGCCGGATAGGTCACCTCGTCCGCATCGACCCGGATGAGGCCGGGCTCGACCCGCGTGGAGAGCCGGTAGAGGTTTTCGGAGTTCCAGGCGGGACCCTCACCGCGAAAAGTCTCCCGCAGCAGGGGCGCCAGAAAGGCGACGAATTCCCGCGAGCGGCCCGCCTGCATCTCGATGATCAGGGACTGGCTCTCGTGCAGGCTCATGCCGCGCGCCTCGCCGGCGGGCTGGCCCCGCCACGCGGCCGGGCGGCCCTGCTCGTAGAGGGCATGCCCGGTCTCGTGCAGCACGCCCATCAGCGCCCGCATCAGGTCGGTCTCGTCGTACCGAGTGGTGATCCGGACGTCGTCGACGGCGCCGCCGCAGAAGGGATGCAGGCTCACGTCGAGGCGGCCGCGGCGGAAGTCGAACCCGGCGGCCCGCATCAGGGACAGGCAGACCTCCCGCTGCCGCTCGATCGCGAAAGGGCCGGGGAGCGCCAGGACCGTCGGCTCCCGAGCCTGCCGTGCGCGGGCCGCCTCGATCAGCCCGGGCAGGACCGCGCGGAGCTCCGCGAAGAGCGGATCGATGAGGCTGCGGCGCAGCCCCGGATCGTAGCCGTCGAGGAGCGCGTCGTAGGGCTGCAGGCCGAGGGCCGCGCCCTTGGCCTGTCCGATCTCGCGCTGGACCCGCAGCACCTCGGCGAGGTGCGGCAGCAGGAGCGGGAAGTCGGCGGTCCGGCGCGCCTCCCGCCAGACCATCTCGGCCCGCAGCACGGCGCGGGAATTCGCCTCCACGAGGTCGCGCGGGACCGCCGAGGCATGGCGGTGGATCCGGCGCATCTCCCGCAGGTTGGTGCGCTCCGCGTCGCCGAGCGGCTCCGCCTCCGCCCGCGCCAGTTCCTCCCCGGTCGCGGGGGCGGTGAGGAGGTCGTGGATCATCCCGCGCAGCGTCGCGAGCTGATCGGCGCGCCCCTCCGCGGCACCGTCGGGCATCAGGGTCTGCGAGTCCCAGCCGAGAATGCCCGCCGCGCCTTCCAGTGCCTGGAGCCGCGAGAAGGTGAGAGCGAGAGAGCGGTACGCCTGCATGGCCCGGCCTGATCCTCCGCGGGGTCCGGCTCGCGGACCCGCCGCGCCTTGGCTATCATCGACGCGGCCGCGCGGCGACCCGTCCGGATCGCGGCCCGGCATGGAGCGGAGCGACCGATCCGGCATGCAGCGGAGCGACCAGATGGAGGATCCCACCGCCTCGGCTCTCGACCTGACGCGGCGTCTCAACCGGCTCTGCCTGGACCATGGCCGGAAGCTGCTCGATCTGCACAACGCCGCGGCCGCGGCCGCCCAGGCCCGTGACCTCTACGCGGCGCAGCAGGCCTACCGGCAGGCGCAGGATTCCCTGAAGCTCGCGCAGGAGACCTGCGCGCAGGTGATCGCCCTGATCACCGAGGCCGTCGTCCCGAAGCGGAAGGACCGCGACCCGGCGCCCTGAGGCCCCGGCGCCATGCGCCGGCCAGTTGGGAGGAGCCATGGCGGGGGCGGAGGACCCGAGCGACGAGGATCTGCTGCCGCGCCTGCGGGCGCGCGACGAGTCGGCGTTCCGGCTGCTGGTGCGGCGCCACCATCTGCGCCTCGTCGCGGTGGCGCGCGGGGCCGCGCTGCCGCCCGAATCTGCCGAGGAGGTGGTGCAGGAGGCCTGGATCGCCATGATGCGCAATCTCGACGGCTTCGAGGGGCGCGCCTCCCTGCGCACCTGGCTCACGGGCATCGTGCTCAACCTCGCCCGCAAGGCGGTCCTGGCGCGGCAGCGCACCAGCACCTTCTCGGATCTCGCTGCGCCTGGAGCGGAGGCGGAGGCCTTCGACGAAGCGGCGTTTCTCCCCGACGGGCACTGGCGCGATCCGCCCTGGCACTGGTCGGAGGTCGATCTCGAGCGGGCGCTGGCCGGCCGTCAGGTCTGGGCGGCGGTGCAGGAGGCGATCGGGGCGCTGCCGCCGCTCCAGGCCGCGGTGCTGCGCCTGCGCGACGTCGAAGGTTTTGGCGTCCGGGAGACGGAAACCCTGCTCGGCCTGAGCGAGGCGCGCCAGCGCGCGCTCCTCGACCGTGCAAGGATCCGGATCCGTGCGACCTTCGAGCGCCTGACCCGGGAGGCGCCCCCGCGCCGAGCGCCGTGATGCAGGGAGGAGAGCAATGCCGCTGATGCGATGCCGGGACGTGGCCGAGCGCGCGGGCGCGCTGATCGACGGCGAGGCCGGCTTCGCCACCCGGATGCGCCTGCGGCTGCATCTTGCGGCTTGCGCCCCCTGCCGGCGCTTCGTGGCGCAGCTCAGGGCCACGCAGCGCCTGTTGCGCGGCGCGGCCCCGCCGGCCCTTGATCCGGAGCGCGAGGAGGCGCTCGTCGCCGCTGCGCTGCGGGGAACGGACGAGCCGGGCGGCCGCATCTGAGCCGTGCGGCGGACGCGCCGCCTCGATCGAAAACGCACTCGCTTCGGGCGCGGCGCGGAGCCTCCCTTTCCCGGACGACGGGAGCGCCAGCGGAAGGAGATCCGGGACCCAGTACGGTGAGTTGCCGCGCAGCGGCTCCGGTTGTCTCCAGCGTGGCTGACGAGCGGTCGCTGCGCGACTTTTCGTGCTGGATCCCGGGTCGCATTCCGCTGGCGCTGCATGCGCCCGGGGCAGGGAGAGCGGGCGAGGGAAGACCGGGCGCGACGACGGTCTCCGAACCATCGTCCGGAGACCGTATCGTCAGGGTGATCGTCACGTCCGTTCGCGCCACGTCCGCGCGATCGCCTCCAGGTCTGTCCTCGGCAGGTCGGTGCGGATCGCCGCTGGCGTGCGCGAGAAGCGCGGCGCGGGCGCCGGCTGCATGACACCGTCGACCTCCAGGTAGGTGCCGCGCGCCGCGAGATGCGGGTGATGCCGCGCCTCGCTCAAGGAGAGGACGGGCGCCACGCAGGCATCGCTGCCTTCGAGGAGCCGGCACCATTCCGCGCGCGTGCGGGTGAGGAACAGCTCCTCCAGCCGGCGCCGAAGCGCGGCGCCGTCCCGGTCGTCGAAGGCGGGATCCTCCTCCAGGCCGACCCGGCGCCGGAACTCCGCGAAGAATTGCGGTTCGAGTGGAGCCAGCGCGACGAAGCCGCCATCCGCGCAGCGATAGGTGCGGTAGTAGGGCGCTCCCCCGTCGAGGAGATTCGCTTCGCGCTCCTCGACCCATCGCCCCTGCGCGGCGAAATCGGCCGTCATGGCCATCAGCGAGGCGGCCCCGTCGCAGACCGCGCAATCGACGACCTGCCCCGCGCCGGTCGCGCGGGCCGACAGGACGGCCGCGAGCAGGCCCATGGCGAGGTAGAGCGCGCCGCCGCCGAAATCCCCGAGCAGGTTCAGGGGCGGAACGGGATGCGAGCGCGGCCCGATCGCCGCCAGCGCCCCCGTCACGGCGATGTAGGTGAGGTCGTGCCCGGCGCTGCGGGCGAGCGGCCCCTCCTGGCCCCAGCCGGTCATGCGCCCGTAGACGAGCCGGGGGTTGCGGGCGAGGACCAGGTCGGGGCCGAGGCCGAGGCGTTCCATCACCCCTGGCCGGAACCCCTCGATGAGCGCATCGGCGTGGTCCAGGCAATCCAGCACCCGGGCGAGATCGGCCGGATCCTTGAGGTCGGCGGTCACGGTGGCGCGGCTGCGGGTCAGAACGTGGCGCGCGTAAAGATCGGAGCCGCCCGGCCTGGCGATGCGGACGACCTCGGCCCCGAGATCCGCGAGCAGCATGGCCGCGAAGGGGCCCGGGCCGATCCCGGCGAACTCCACGAGGCGCAGGCCCGCGAGCGGCCCGTGCCCGGCCTCCCGGGCTGAGATGGTCGAGGTCATCGCGGCATTCCCTCCCGTGGCCACGTCTCGCGCGGCGCCTCATGCTACAGGAAGAGAAACGCGCCGGGGCAAGCCGTCGGTGCAGCCCTGCGCCGCCCGGAGGACGCCATGCTCACCGACGACCAGGTCCTGATCCGCGACACCGCCCGCAGCTTCGCGCAGGAGCGGCTGAAGCCGTTCTCGGCCGCCTGGGATCGGGAGGCGCGCTTTCCCCGCGAGGCGCTGGCCGAGATGGGCGCGCTCGGCTTCCTGGGCATGCTGGTGCCGGAGGAGTACGGGGGCGCCGCCCTCGACCACGTCGCCTATGCGCTCGCCATCGAGGAGATCGCGGCGGGCGACGGCGCCGTGTCGACCATCATGAGCGTGCACAACTCGGTCGGCTGCATGCCGATCCTGAGATTCGGCACCGAGGAGCAGAGGCGGCGCTTCCTGGTGCCGCTGGCGAAGGGCGAGAAGCTCGCCGCCTTCTGCCTCACCGAGCCCAGCGCGGGCTCGGACGCCGCCGCCCTGAAGACCCGCGCCCGGCGCGTCGGAGACCGCTGGATCCTGTCGGGGACGAAGCAGTTCATCACCTCGGGCCGGAATGCGGACGTGGCGATCGTCTTCGCGGTCACGGATCCGGCAGCCGGCAAGAAGGGCATCTCGGCCTTCGTCGTCCCGACCGACACGCCCGGCTACACGGTCGCGCGGCTCGAGCACAAGCTCGGGCAGCGCGCGTCCGACACGGCGCAGATCGTGTTCGAGGAGATGGAACTCACCCCCGACCTGATGCTGGGACGCGAGGGCGACGGCCTGAGGATCGCGCTCGCCAATCTGGAGGGCGGCCGGATCGGCATCGCCGCCCAGGCGGTCGGCATGGCGCGCGCGGCCTTCGCGGCGGCCCTCGCCTATGCGGGCGAGCGGGAGACCTTCGGGCAGAAGCTGACGGGCCATCAGGCCGTGGCCTTCCGCCTCGCCGACATGGCGACGCGGATCGAGGCGGCGCGGCTTCTCGTGCTCAACGCCGCGCGCCTGCGCGATGCCGGACAGCCCTGCCTGAAGGAGGCCGCGATGGCCAAGCTCTTCGCCTCCGAGATGGCGGAGGCGGTGTGCTCGGACGCGATCCAGATCCACGGCGGCTACGGCTATCTCGCGGATTATCCGGTCGAGCAGATCTACCGGGACGTGCGCGTCTGCCAGATCTACGAGGGCACGAGCGACGTGCAGCGGATCGTCATCAGCCGCGCCCTCGTGGGCTGACGGCGTTCAGGGACCGAGGGCGAAGTCCATCGCGCTCCCGATGTCCCCCGAGGCGCAGGCCCTCCGCCGCCGGGCGATCCGGCGCCACCGGCATCGGCGTCGGCGGCCTTTCTGCCGGGCCGTCGCCGGTCCGCTGCAGGACCGGCAGGGATTTGGTGGACTTGGCGGAGGTTCCGACGTTTTCTTCGGGACGTGCCCGGCGCGGCATGGCCCGGCCGGGCCGGCGATCGGCGCCCTGGGGAGGGAGCTGTGGGGGCGGTGCTGGACGCGAAGGCGGGGCAGGGGGACGCGGCGCCGGCATTCCTGACCGGCGGCGGCGCCATGGGGGCGGTGATCCGCCGGCACGGCTGGTCGGCCTCGCCCCTCGGGAGGCCGGAGACCTGGCCGCAATGCCTGCGCTCGGCGGTGAGCCTGATGCTCGGCTCGCGCTTCCCGATGTTCGTGGCCTATGGGCCGGACCTCCACTTCCTCTACAACGACGCCTACGCGGAGATCCTCGGCGACAAGCATCCGTCGGCGCTTGGACGCCGGTTCCGGGACGTCTGGCCGGAGATCTGGGGCGACGTCGAGCCGCTCATCGGCGCGGCGCTTGCCGGGCAAGCGACCTGGGCCGAGAACATGCCGCTGACCATGAACCGGCGGGGCCACGACGAGCAGACGTGGTTCACGTTCTCGTATTCGCCCCTGCGCGATGAGGACGGGGCGGTGGTGGGCATGTTCTGCGCCTGCACCGAGACGACGGGCCGCGTGGTGGCGGAAGAGGCGCTGCGCGAGGCGGAGGCGCGGCTGCGCCTCGCCACGGAGGCGGCCGAGGTCGGCCTGTGGGACGTCGATCTGGTCCGGGAGACCCTGTACTGGCCGGCGCGGGTGAAGGCCATGTTCGGCATCTCGCCGGACGTTCCGGTCACCATAGCGGACTTCTACGCCGGCCTGCACCCGGACGACCGCGAGCGGGTGACCAGGGCCTTCGCGGCGGCGCTCGATCCGGCCCGGCGGGTGGTCTACGACGTCGAGTACCGCACGATCGGCAAGGAGGACGGGGTCCTGCGCTGGGTCGCCGCCAAGGGGCGCGGCGTCTTCGACGATGAGGGAAGATGCGTCCGCGTGGTCGGCACCGCGATCGACGTCACGGCCCGCAAGCGCATCGAGGAGAGCCTGCGCGCCAGCGAGGCGCAGTTCCGGGCCCTCTCGCAATCCATCCCGAACATCGTGTGGGCGGCGACGCCGGACGGGACCGTGGACTGGTCGAACGACCAAGTGCAGACCTATAGCGGCCGGCCGGCGGACGAACTCAACGGGGCGGCGTGGCTCGACATCGTGCATCCGGATGATCGCGGCCGCATGATCGCCTCCTGGCAGGAGGCGCTGCGCACCCGTCAGCCCTATCAGGCCGAGTTCCGGCTCAGATCCGCGGCCGGGTCGTACCGGTGGTTCCTCACCCGCGTGCGGCCCATCCGCGATGCCGAGGGGGTGCTGATCCGCTGGGTCGGGACCGACACCGATATCGATGACCAGAAGCGGGCCATGGCCGACCTCGTGCGCTTCAACGAGGCCCTGGAGGCCCGGGTCGCCGAGCGCACGGCCGAGCGCGACCGGGTCTGGAGGAACTCGCGCGACCTGCTTGCGGTGGTCGGCGCCGACGGGATCTTCCGGGCCGTCAACCCGGCCTGGCAGTCCATTCTCGGTCACGATCCTCTGGAGGTCGTCGGGCGCAGCTTCCGGGAGTTCATCTGGCCCGAGGACGCCGACCTGACCCAGCAGGGGCTCGACGCCGCCTCGGCGCGCGATCTCACCGATTTCGAGAACCGCTACCGGCACCAGGACGGCACGCCGCGCTGGATCTCCTGGCGCACCTCCGTCGAGGGCGATCTCGTCTACGCCTATGGCCGGGACGTCACCGCCGAGAAGGAGCAGGCCAGGGCCCTGGCGCAGGCCGAGGAGGCGCTTCGGCAGTCGCAGAAGCTCGAAGCGGTGGGCCAGCTCACCGGGGGCGTGGCGCACGACTTCAACAACCTGCTCACCATCATCCGCTCGTCGGTCGATTTCCTGCGCCGGCCCGACCTGCCCGAGGAGCGCCGGCGGCGCTACCTCGATGCGGTCTCCGACACGGTCGACCGCGCGGCCAAGCTCACCGGCCAGCTCCTCGCCTTCGCCCGCCGCCAGGCGCTCAAGCCGGAGGTCATCGACGTGTCCGCGCGGCTGCAGGCCGTGGCGGAGATGCTCGATGCGGTGACGGGGGCGCGCATCCGGGTGGTCACGCAGGTGCCGGACCGGCCCTGCTTCGTGCGCACGGACTTGAGCCAGTTCGAGACCGCGCTGGTGAACATGGCGGTCAATGCGCGCGATGCGATGAACGGCGAGGGCACGCTGACGCTGCGGCTTGCGTGCGGCTGCGCGCTGCCGGCCATCCGCGGCCATGCGGGGGCGCCCGGCCCCTTCGCGGCGGTGTCGCTGACCGATACCGGTGCCGGCATCCCGCCGGACCTGATCGGGCGCATCTTCGAGCCGTTCTTCACCACCAAGGAGGTTGGCCGGGGCACCGGACTCGGCCTGTCCCAGGTCTTCGGTTTCGCCAAGCAGTCGGGCGGCGACATCGACGTGCACAGCACGGTGGGGCAAGGAACGATCTTCACGCTCTACCTGCCGGAAGTGGAGACCGACCAGCGCCCGGGCGACCAGACGGCGGACGATCCCGGCCTGTCCCCCTCCGGGGAGGGACGCCGGGTGCTGGTGGTGGAGGACAATGTCGAGGTCGGCCGCTTCGCCTGCCAGATCCTGCAGGATCTCGGCTTTACGCCGGAATGGGCGTCGAATGCCGAGGAGGCGCTGGTCAGGTTGGGCGTGGATGGCGGTGGTTTCGATGCGGTGTTCTCGGACGTGGTGATGCCCGGCATGGGCGGCATCGCATTGGCCCAGGAGCTGCGGCGGCGTCTCGCGGGGATGCCGGTGGTGCTGGCCTCCGGCTACAGCCACGTGCTGGCCCAGGACTGGGCCCACGGGTTCGAGCTGCTGCACAAGCCCTATTCCGGGGAGGAGCTGGGCCGCGTCCTGCACCGGGCGATGTCCGGCGCGCCGGTGCCGTAGATCTGCAACCAGACCAGCGATGTCGCGTTGAGTTGTTCACCCTGGACAAATGCTGGACAAATGAAAATGGGCCGCCCTTGCGAGCGGCCCGAGTCTAGGGAGGAAACGCCCTGGTCAGGGCAGCCGCACGACGACGCGATCGTCGTGCCGCAACGTCTTAACCCGGTCTCGGGCCGGGTTGTTCCGAGTGCGATGCTTCCTCATCCCAACGGGCCTTGGACATGACCGTTGGTCCGGTTCTCGGATTTTCGCCAAGCCTCTGGCTCGATATCGAAAATTGGAGATGAGCCGACGGCCCGATGCGTCCGCACCCGCGGCGTCGGCAGCCTGGGCCGGTGGTATCACGAGGTCCGCCAAGCGTGAGCCCTTTTTTTCTGAACCACAATCCCGGGACGGCGTTTCTCCGCCTGCCGGACATGGGATGGAGCATGGGATGCGGCGGACGCGCGGGCTTGGGATGACGGTCGTGGCGATGTGGATCGCCCTGATGGCTGTGACGGCTGGCTTGAAGACGGTCGCGACGAGCCCGGAAGGCGCGAACGTCGCGTCCATATCCATGGCCTCGTCCTCCGCGGCCGATGCTGCTCCCGTCAGGAAACGGTCTCGCACAGCAGACTATCGGGCGGACAAGGGTCAGTGAAGCGCGCTGAGCCAAGCCGTCGGGCTTCCGGTTCACGCTTTTCCCACCCTGGTTCGTCGGCTCGGTTCGCCATGCTCCCGCTCCATGGATGATACCGGCGGCCCGATGCATCGGCCTCTTGGGCCGTTGGTATGGACCCTGTGACGCTCAGCGGGCCGGGTGGTCGCGGGAGGGCCGGTCGGAGGACAAGAGCCGCGCCGTTGGCTGGCAGACTCTCAGTCTTCGATGTGTCGGATGTTCGGCCGGAGAAGCCCTGTCCACGCCTCCTGGACAGACTCCAAGCGGGGTGGCGGGGCTGCGCCCGCTTGGAGTTCTTTGCTTTCGCATCATTCTCATCGCCGAACCATGGGACACTTCGGCGAATGTTGCCTATCCCCAGAATGGCTCGACGGCGTTCAGCAGGATCCCCGTCAGCAGCAGCAAAGTCCCAACCGCAATGAAGACGGCTGCCTCGATGACATGCCAATGGTCGGTGCGAACACGCGCGAGCGCGGCTCGCCTGCCGGAGAAAATGCGTGTCATGGCAGCAGCGCCCAGCCGGAGCGGCGCCACAATGTTGAGCAGCACCCGCGCGTGACCGCATCGACCGGGCTGCCGCTGGCTCCGGTCCAGGTGTTTCACTCTGCTCGTCAGCAGGATCGCGCGCGCTGATTAACAGATTGTGCAGCAATGCTGGCTTGGGCTTGGGCACCCGCGCCGGCAATGCTTTGATCGCGCTGCGGCTCGATTCCTGCCACGGCGAGCCGCAGGGATGCGGCGTCGCTCCAACGCGCGTGATCCTTGCGCCCTTGGCCCGGCCAGGATCGGGGTCGGAGCGGCGACCGAGCAGGCCGCCGCGTCTCCCTCCCGAGCCCGGCCTGGGTGACGGCAGCAAGCAGAGCACGATGGTCGGGCCCTGGCGCCATGCCGGAGGCCTCTGGGCGCATCAGAGGCCGCCCGAGCCTGACAGGCAAGACTAGTTACTACCGATTGAAGCGTATCGCCGCTGAAGCCGGATCACGCGCCTTGCTCGATCCCACAACTCCACGGCAAAATCTTCATTCATGCTCCTTGCCTTAAACATGGCCTCGACATCGTCTTGCGCGTCTATTTCTTTTACGCCGACGATGTGGCTGTCCGGGTCCATAAGGTATGCGCGATAATCGAACGTCGCGCTCGAATGCCCTTCGTGCGCGCGCGAGCAGCTGCAACGACAAGTCATCGGATACCCGCCTCGTTGGGCGAGAGACTCTGATCTCCCCACTGCTAAGATTTGCCTGAAATCAGCTGCTGTCAAGCTTCAAGGTCTTTCTTGCCCAAAGCTTGAAGCGGAAGGGGGCCAACCAGCGGGTTGCAGATGCTTCGTCGGTGTTGCGCTGTTGTGCACAGCACCAATCTGGACAGCGCCAGTGATCTTCAGGGGGGGGTCACTGCGCGAAAGGGGATGAGACGGGAATTCCGACGCGTTCGGGTGATGACGAGATCGCAGCGCGCCGAGAGGGGGGATCCACGCGTGGCGAGCGAGATTGCGGCGCTGTCGCAAGACGGCCTGCCCGCGATGCGGCCCGAATCGGGGTGAGACCGGCGACGCGAGGTCCGAGAGGAAACGCCCCCGGAGGGACGACGTTGGTCTGCCGGAGGCTTGCGGAGCCTTGTTGCTGGTCTCAGCACCGCACGGAGAGCGTGTGATGACGCATGCGAAAGGGCCTTGCCCGGATGTCGACGCGCCACAAGGCGAACGAGACTTCGGTGACTCGGCGGGCGAGGGGAGTGGCGGATCGGGCCTCGACCGTCATGAGGTCGGCGACGATGTGCCCGTCACCGAGCACCCGCACAATCCGCTCGATGACGTGATGAAGCCGCCCGGAACGAAGCCCGGCACCGACGGCGGCTGAGCGGTCGCGCCGCCCTGACGGGATGGTCTCTGGCCGCCGAACCCGACCGCATCGCCATGGCACAGATGGCGCGAGATGCTCTCGGCGCCTTCTGCCGAGGCGGGGACGGGAGAGGCCGGCACGAGCGGCGCGGTGCGGGAGGAGCATGAGCTTGGCCGCACGTCGTTCCGTGTCGTTTCAATCCGTGTTCAGCCTTCTTTGCCAGCACGCCTCCTGTCCGTTCCGATCGTGTCTCTTTGCGTGCTCCTTCGCAGTAACCCGAGCGGGCGCGTCTACTTGCGGCTAAACCTCTGGTACAGTCTCGATCAATCCCAGCCTGCCACTCGGTCCGTTGCGCTCCGGCTCCGCGAACGACTGGCAAAGGCGGCAGGGCTCGTGATGACAGGGCGGTTGCGGACCAGTTCTCTGGGCCGACCCTATGACGCTCAGTGGGTCGAGCGGTCACGAGAGGGTCAACGTGGCGGGGAACAGGCACCGCGCCGTTGGCTGATGGCCCACCCCAATCCTCTTCGCGATGATCGCGCTTGGTTCGATCCGAGGAATTCGGGCCACGACGCAGGAACAAACACCGCCGGCCAGCGTAGCCAGAGCGGCTTCGTCACAGCCGTTCAAGGGTCGCCATGAGTCTCGCCCGAGCTGCCGCCTTCGCCGCCCTGCTCCTCACGACTGCCGCGTCTCTGCCCTCCCGAGCCGACGTTCTGATCGCGATCGACAAGACGAACCAGCGCATGACGGTCAGTGTCGACGGTCGGCAGAGATATGTGTGGCCGGTGTCCACCGGGATGGCCGGCTACGAGACGCCGAGTGGCTCGTTTCGGCCATTCAGAATGGAGCGAGACCACTTCTCCAAGGAGTGGGACGACGCTCCGATGCCCTACTCTGTCTTCTTCACCCCGGTCGGGCACGCGATCCACGGCACCAGTCATGTCCGCCAGATCGGTCGGCCTGCTTCGCATGGCTGCGTACGCCTTCGTGTTCGGAACGCCGCCACACTCTTCTCGCTCGTGAGGGCGGAGGGGCTGAGCAACACGCGGGTGGTGGTGAGGGGCGAGGAGATGGTGGTGGCCCGCAGAGGTGGACGCCGGTCCACGACGGCCATGCGGCCCGACAGGTTCGACGTCGATGAGGAGATGCCGACCGGATCGCTGCCGGTATACGGCGACGATGGCGGCTCTATCCGTCGAAGAGGCCCGGCTGCCGTGGTCCAGGAGCCTCGCGCGGTTATTGTTGACGACCGCTGGTATGACGACGAGTGAACCGGACGCGCAGGCTTGGCGTGGGGGCGTGGAAGAGCGGACCAGAGGAGCGGCGACATCGGCGTCGCAGACCCGTACTCCCACGAATGTCGGCCCGCCCTGGCCGAGCCGCAGGATCGTGCCGGTGACCGCGTGTCTCCGATCGGTTTGGATGGCTGGTTGAAACCGTCGGCGTCCGGAGTACGGAACGCAGTACCTCAAGGGGTACGCAAATGCCTCTTGCCCTCCATCAACTCCTTACCCGGCAACGGTAATCCGTCCCAGCAAGAAAGTTGGTGGAGCTGAGGGGATTCGAACCCCTGACCTCCGCAGTGCGATTGCGGCGCTCTCCCATCTGAGCTACAGCCCCGGCGAGGCGGGGGCCTTGTAGGCTGGCCCGCTTCAGCCTGTCAATTCCCTATCCGCACCGAACTGCACGACGTGCCTTTTCGGGGGACGAGGACCTACGGACCGCGCATGCGCTCGCTTCTCTGGCTCATCGACAACGTCATTACGCTCTACGTGTACCTCCTGATCGCCAGCGCGGTCCTGAGCTGGCTCGTCGCCTTCAACGTCGTCAACGTGCGAAACCCGGTCGTGTCGCAGATCGGCGAGTTCCTCTATCGCGTCACCGAGCCGGCCCTGCGGCCGATCCGCCGCGTGCTGCCCAATCTCGGGGGCATCGACATCTCACCCATCATCTTGGTCCTGCTGCTGTTCTTCCTGCGCAACCTGATGTTCGAGGTCTTCGCCTCGCTGGCCTGAGCCGTGGCGGACGAGATGCCCTGGCGGGTGATCCGGGACGGGCTTGAGGTGCGCGTGCGGGCCACGCCGCGGGGCGGACGCGACGCGATCGACGGAATCGAGACGCGGGCCGACGGGCTTTCCGTGCTCAAGGTGCGGGTTCGGGCCGCCCCCGAGGACGGGGCGGCCAACACGGCGATCCGCGATCTCCTCAAGACCGCCCTCGGCTGCCCGGCCCGGGCCGTTCGGCTCACGGCCGGCGCGACCGCCCGGGTGAAGATCTTCCGCATCGAAGGGGATGGCGAGGCGCTGGCGCGGCGGCTCGCCACCGCGGCGGCGGTCTGACGGCCGCCGCTATGCCGGCCTGACGACCGGACGAAAGGCGTATCGCGCAAGGGCGCCGTGCGGTGCGACAAGGCGCCCGGGCGCGGACCCGCCGCCGCCGCTTGCGCGGGACCGCGCGGGCAGGCTTGGCTGTGCGGCAGCCCCGCCCCAGACCCCCGAGGAACGACGATGAAGACGAATCCGGGCCGGTTCTTCGAGGATTTCCGCCTCGGTGAGACCATTCGCCACGCCACGCCGCGCACCGTCACCACCGGCGACGTGGCGCTCTACACGGCGCTCTACGGGCCGCGCTTCGCGGTGCAATCCTCGGACGCCTTCGCACGGGCCTTCGGCTATCCCCAGGCGCCGCTCGACGACCTGCTCGTCTTCCACGTCGCCTTCGGCAAGACGGTGCCGGACATCTCCCTCAACGCGCTCGCCAACCTGGGCTACGCGGAGGGCCGCTTCCTGCGGCCGGTCTATCCCGGCGAGACCCTGTCCGCGGTCTCCGAGGTGATCGGCCTCAAGGAGAGCTCGAACCGCCAGACCGGAATCGTCTATGTGCGCTCCACCGGCTACGACGCGGCGGGCGCGCCGGTGCTCAGCTATTGCCGCTGGGTGCTGGTGCGCAAGCGGGACCCCGAGGCGGCAATCGCCGAGGAGGCGGTGCCGCAGCTCGCCAAGGCGGTGCAGCCCGCCGACCTCGCGCCCGCCCTGCCCGTCCTCGACCCGAAGGCCTACGACGCGGCGCTGGCCGGCAGCCCGCACCGCTTCGGTGATTATGCAGTGGGCGAGCGCATCGATCACGTCGACGGCATGACCGTCGAGGAGGCCGAGCACCAGATCGCCACGCGCCTCTACCAGAACACCGCCAAGGTGCATTTCGATGCCCATGCCGTGAAGGAGACGCGGTTCGGGCGGCGGCTGATCTATGGCGGCCACGTCATCTCGCTCGCCCGCGCGCTCAGCTTCAACGGGCTCGCCAACGCCTTCTCGATCGTGGGCATCAATGCGGGTCGGCACGTGGCGCCGCTCTTTGCCGGGGACACGGTCTATGCCTGGAGCGAGGTGCTGGACCGCGCCGACCTGCCGGGCCGCAGCGATGTCGGGGCGCTCCGCCTGCGCATTGTGGCGGCCAAGAACCAGCCCTGCGGCGCCTATCCGGACCGGGCCGGCGACGGCTACGATCCGGCGGTGATCCTCGACCTCGATTACTGGGCGCTCATGCCCAAGTGACCGAAGCCAAGGGTCCGATTCAAGCGAGCGAGTCCCCGTGAGCGGCGTCCCGCTCACGCAGCTCCCTGCCCGGCGGTGAAGCGCCGGAAGGCATCGAGCGTTTCGCGGCTGACATGGTGCTCGATGCCCTCCGCGTCGCAGCGCGCCACCTCCGGGCTGACGCCGAGCGCGAGCAGGAAGGCCTCCACGATGCGGTGGCGCTCGCGCGATTCGGCGGCGAGCGTCCGGCCGGCCTCGGTCAGGAACACGCCCCGATAGGGGCGCTGCTGCACCAGCCCCTCCTCGGCGAGGCGCTTGAGCATCTTGGCGACCGTCGGCTGCGCCACCCCGAGGCGGGCCGCGATGTCGACTTGGCGCGCTTCGCCGCTATCGCCGATCAGGTCGGCGATCAGCTCGACGTAATCCTCCACGAGTTCGAGGCGGCGTGCCTCGCGCACCTGCCGGAACCCGGCGGAATGCGCCTCAGCATCGACGAGCGCGGGCTCATCCCGGCGGTCTCGGGGCAGGTCCTGCATGGGTCGGGAAGGTTCGCCTCAGGTTCGGATCCGCGTCACGCCTCTTCTTAGACGAGGGCGGGACGGGTGTGCAGGGGGCGAAGGTCGGAGGCGAGGACAGCCTCGGGCCGCATATGAAGAGAATTTCCTATTGTGCCCCCGAACCGGCCCATTGCATCAGCAGCCTGCCCGGGGCCGCACCGATCCGATGTCCGAAACCCTGCACGAGACCGTCGCGAAGCTGTCCAGCCTCGACAGCGAGGTGGTGGCGATCGCGTGGCTCTCCCTGCGGGTGAGCCTGTCGGCGGTGCTGCTCGGCTCCTGTCTCGGCATCCCGCTCGGCGCCCTCGTGGCGGTCGCGTCCTTCCGGGGGCGCCAGACCCTGGTGGGGTGCCTCAATGCCCTCATGGGCCTGCCGCCCGTGATCGTCGGCCTCGTGCTCTATCTCCTTCTGTCTCGCTCGGGCCCCTTGGGTCCGATGGGCCTGTTGTTCACGCCGGGGGCGATGATCGCGGCCCAGACCGTGCTGGTAACGCCGCTCGTCGCAGCCCTGTCCCGGCAGATCCTCGCCGATGCCGAGGCGCATCTCGGCGAGCAGCTGCGGTCGCTGCGCCTCGGGGCGGTGCGGCGGGCGGCGGCCCTGGCCTACGATGCGCGGTTCTCCCTCGTGACCGTGGTGCTGGCCGCCTTCGGGCGGGCGATCTCGGAGGTCGGCGCCGTGCTGGTGGTGGGCGGCAACATCGCCGGCCAGACGCGCACCATGACGACCGCGATCTCCCTCGAGACGCAGAAGGGGGATCTCGCCCTCGCCCTCGCTCTCGGTGCGGTGCTGATCGGCCTCGTCTTCGCGGTCAACGCCGCGGCGGCGCTGCTGCGCGCCTACGCGGCCAGGGCCTACGGATGAGCCCGGGCCTTCCCGTCCTGCTCGACGGCGTGTCGTTCCGGGCGGGAGGCCGGGCGATCCTCGACGGCGTGAGCCTCCGCATCGAGGAGCCCGGGATCACCGCCATCATCGGGCCGAACGGGGCGGGCAAGAGCGTGCTGCTGCGGCTCCTCGACGGGCTCCTCGCTCCGAGCCAGGGGCGCATCCGCATCGGGCGGGGGGAGGGCGGCGCGGTCCGGCGCGCCTTCGTGTTCCAGCGCCCGGGCCTGATCCGGGCCAGCGCCGCCCGCAACGTCCGGCTCGCCCTCGGCCCGGCGGGGCTGCCCCGCGCGGAGCAGGCGGCGCGCATCGCAGCGGCCCTCGCCCTCGTCGGTCTGGCCGACCGCGCCGGCGATCCGGCCACCAAGCTGTCCGGCGGCGAGCAGCAGCGGCTCGCCCTCGCCCGCGCCTGGGCGGTGGCGCCCGACCTTCTCCTTCTCGACGAGCCGACCGCCAATCTCGATCCCGCCGCGACGGAGGCGGTGGAGCGGGTGATCGCCGCCATGGCGCGGGCCGGCACCAAGGTGCTGCTCGTCTCGCACCATCTCGGCCAAGTGGCGCGGCTCGCCCGCGATGTCGTCGTCCTGTCGGAGGGCCGCGTGGTCGAGCACGGCCCGGCCCGGCAGGTTCTGTCCGATCCCCGTTCGCCCGAGACAAGGGCCTATCTCGCCGGAGAATTGCCGTGGACCGCCTTCGCCGCCTGCTCTGCCTGACCCTGCTCGCCGTTCTGGCCGCGGCGCCCCTCCGGGCCGCCGAGAGCATCACGGTCGCCTCGACGACCTCGACCGAGCAGTCGGGCCTGTTCGGGCATCTTCTTCCGCGCTTCACGGAGGCCACCGGCATCGCCGTGCGGGTGGTGGCTCTCGGCACCGGGCAGGCCCTCGACGTCGGCCGCCGCGGGGATGCCGACGTGGTCTTCGTGCACGATCAGGCCGCCGAAGAGGCCTTCGTGCGCGATGGCTTCGGCGTGAAGCGCTTCCCCGTGATGTACAACGACTTCGTGGTCGTCGGACCCAAGGATGATCCGGCCGGGGCGGCCGGCCGCGACGTAGCCGAGGCCTTCCGCCGGATCGCGGCCGCCAAGGCGCCCTTCATCTCGCGCGGCGACCGCTCGGGCACGCATGCGGCGGAGTTGCGGGTCTGGCGCGAGGCGGGTCTCGACCTCGGCGCGGTGCGGGGCGCGTGGTACTACAAGGAGATCGGCCAGGGCATGGGGCCGGCCCTCAACGCCGCCTCGGCCACCAATGCCTACGTTCTGGCCGACCGCGGTACCTGGCTCGCCTTCAAGAATCGCGGCGATCTCAAGATCCTGGTCGAAGGCGATCCGCGCCTCTTCAACCAGTACGGCGTGATCCTGGTCAATCCGGCCAGGCACCCGCACGTCAAGGCCCGCGAGGGGCAGGCCTTCATCGATTGGCTCGTCTCGCCGGCGGGCCAGGGCGTGATCGCGAGCTATCGGATCAACGGCGAGCCGCTCTTCGTGCCGAATGCCGGCCAGTAGCACGCACTCGGCCGGACATCCCGGACGCGCGGTCGTGAGGCCCATGGCGCGCCGGTGGCCTCCGCCCCCGGCCCGCGTCCGCCATCAGACGGCGATACGATCCTCGTCGTCGCTCGGCTCGCGCAGCACGTAGCCGCGGCCCCACACCGTTTCGATGTAGTTCTTGCCCTGGCTGGCATTGGCCAGCTTCTTGCGAAGCTTGCAGATGAACACGTCGATGATCTTGAGCTCCGGCTCGTCCATGCCGCCATAGAGATGGTTGAGGAACATCTCCTTGGTGAGCGTGGTGCCCTTCCGGAGGGAGAGGAGTTCCAGCATCTGGTACTCCTTGCCGGTCAGGTGAACCCGGGCGCCCGAGACCTCGACAGTCTTCTGGTCGAGGTTCACAATCAGGTCGCCGGTGGTGATCACCGACTGCGCGTGCCCCTTCGAGCGGCGCACGATCGCGTGGATGCGCGCGACGAGCTCATCCTTGTGGAACGGCTTTGTCAGGTAGTCGTCGGCGCCGAAGCCGAGGCCCTTCACCTTGTCCTCGATGCCGGCCATGCCGGAGAGGATCAGGATCGGCGTCTTCACCTTGGCGACCCGCAGGGAGCGCAGCACCTCGTAGCCCGACATGTCGGGCAGGTTCAGGTCGAGGAGGATGATGTCGTAATCGTACAGCTTGCCGAGATCGACGCCCTCCTCGCCGAGGTCGGTGGTGTAGGTGTTGAAGTTCTCGGACTTGAGCATCAACTCGATGCTCTGCGCCGTGGCGCTGTCGTCCTCGATCAGAAGTACGCGCATCTCAGTCCCCAAGCCCTGGCCCATGAGGGTGAGGCAAACACCCGCCGCCCATCCGCCACCGGCCCGTGGCGGACGCCCGTCTGCATTTAACTCGCGACGCTATGCCCAAAGCGTTAACAAAGCCTGATTCCGTCCCGCAAGCGCTTCGGATCCACCGCATCCGCCAATCCTTTGCGCGTTATCGTTCCGTTCCGGCTCTCGGCCCTGCCGTGGTCGGGTCTGGTCGCTGCGGAGCCGGGCTAACCGACTCCAGATATTCGATTTCATCCCCGTTGTTGCATTCACGACACTCTGCCGGATTTCCGCCGGCCGGGCATCGCTGGTCCGGTTACCGGCAGTGTTAAGGAGACGGGTAAACGGAAGGTTGATGCGACCGGGCCGCGAAGCAGCCGCGCCGGGGCGAGGCGCCGGCTTCGCCCTGGTGCGGCCGCCCTGTCTCGCACAAATTGCCGAGGGCGTCGAAACGATTTCGGGGATGGGACCGCGCACGCGATGGCGTTCGATGGGGCAGGGACATCGGGGCGCCTCGCGGCGGCCCGCGCGGCGCTCGATGGTCTCGAGAGCCTGGAGATCTTCGGTCGCGTGGTGGCGATCCGCGGCCTGCTGATCGAGGTGGCGGGCCCGGTCGCGGCGATGCGGCTCGGCGGACGGCTCGACATCGTGGTCGAGGCGGGCGGGACCCGCGAGGCGAGCATTCCCTGCGAGATCATCGGCTTCTCGGGCGCCCACGCGCTCGCGATGCCGTTCGGCTCGCTCCAGGGTGTGCGGCGGGGCTGCCCGGCGCGGGTGCGGGCGGAGAATGCGGGTGCGATCCGGCCGTCGCGGGCTTGGCTCGGGCGGGTCATCGACGCCCTCGGGCGGCCGATCGACGGCCTCGGGCCGCTGCCGCCGGGGCCCGTCGCCTATCCGCTCCAGACCGACCCGCCGCCGGCCCATGCCCGCCGCCGGGTCGGCCCTCCGCTCGATCTCGGGGTGCGCTGCATCAACACCTTCCTCACCCTGTGCCGGGGCCAGCGCATGGGCATCTTCGCGGGCTCGGGCGTCGGCAAGTCGGTGCTGCTGTCGATGCTCGCCCGCTCGGCGGCCTCCGACGTGGCGGTGATCGGCCTCGTCGGCGAGCGCGGGCGGGAGGTGCAGGAATTCCTGCAGGACGATCTCGGCCCGGAGGGCCTCGCGCGCTCCGTGGTGGTGGTGGCGACCTCCGACGAGCCGGCGCTCATGCGGCGCAACGCGGCCTACGCGACCCTCGCGCTCGCCGAGCATTTTCGCGACGAGGGCGCCCAAGTGCTCTGCATGATCGACTCGATCACCCGCTTTGCCATGGCGCAGCGGGATGTCGGCCTCGCCGCCGGGGAGCCGCCGACCGCCAAGGGCTATACTCCCACGGTGTTCAGCGAGCTGCCGCGCCTGCTCGAACGGGCCGGGCCCGGCACCGGGGAGGGGATGATCTCGGGCCTGTTCACGGTGCTGGTCGAGGGCGACGACCACAACGAGCCCGTGGCCGACGCGGTGCGGGGCATCCTCGACGGCCACATCGTGATGGAGCGGCGCATCGCGGAACGCGGGCGCTATCCGGCCATCAACGTGCTGCGCTCGGTCTCGCGCACCATGCCGCGCGCCTGCGACCCCGCCTTCCTGCCTGTGGTCCAGCGTGCCCGCCACCTGATGTCGACCCATGCGGACATGGAGGAGCTGATCCGGCTCGGCGCCTATCGGGCCGGCTCCTCCCCGGAGGTGGACGAGGCGGTGGCGCTGATGCCCGATCTGGAGGCTTTTCTGGGGCAGAGTAAGGAAGAAGCAACCTCCCTCGGCGAAGGATACCGTCGCCTGGCGGCGATCGTCGGCGGGCCCTGAGCCGGCACGTCGCCGCAGCCGATGCCCGAGCGGGGTTGCGCCCTGCGCGGGCCTACGTCGGCGCCGCGTCCCGTTCGGGCAAAGGGGCGGGGTCACCGCCCGAAGGCGTGGAGTGGGAGCACGATGAAATCGCGGGACACGCTCATCCGGTTGCGACGCTTCCAGGTGGACGAGAAGCGCCGCCGCGTCACCCAGATCGAGATGATGATCGCGGATTTCGCCCGCATGGCGGCGGAACTCGACCGCGAGATCGCTCAGGAGGAGCAGCGCGCCGGAATCTCCGACCCGGCCCATTTCGCCTATCCCACCTACGCGCGGGCCGCGGCCCAGCGCCGCGACAACATCCGCCACTCGGCGAGCGACCTCGATGCCCAGCTCGCCGAGGCCAAGGCGGCCCTGGCGGAGGCCTTCGAGGAGCTCAAGAAGGTGGAGATCCTCGATGACCGCGAGCGCTCGGCCGAGCGCGCCGCCGAGACGGCCCGCGACCAGGCTGAGATGGACGCAATCGGACTTAACCGCGCCCGCGCCTGATCCGGTTTTCCGATCTAAATCAGGCCAGGACGGGCACGTGCGGTGCGGCATCGCGCGGCAGGTGTCCCGAGAGGCGCGGATCCGGCACGACCTCGATGGCCCGCGCGAAGGCGCAAAAGCCGGACCGCTCGTAGAAGGCCACCGCGCCCGGATGATCGAAGGTGCAGGTATGCACCCAGACCCGCCGGACCGGCCGCGACCATGCGCGGCGCAAGGCTTCCGTCATCAGCCGCCGCCCGGCGCCCTGCCCGATCGCCTCGGGGGCAAGCCCGAAGAAGGCGATCTCGACCTCACCGGGAACCCGCGCATCGAGTTCGAGGAGGCCGATATCCCGGCCGCCTTCCGTGAGGGCGAGCGCCTCGACGGCCGGATCGGCGAGAATCGCCGCGAGCGCCGCGTCGTCGATCCGGCGCCGGCTGAACCACAGCCAAGGCGCGCCGACCCGGTCGAACAGCGCCCGGTAGCGGGCGATGTCGGCGCCGATGGCGTCGAGAGGCAAAGGCGGCGGCTCCGGCTCCGGCAGGGCAGGGCGGGCCCGCATCTCCAGGGAGGTCACGATCGCGGCGACATGCGTCGCGGGAACGGGCGTGAGCCCGTCGAGGTTGAGAGGCGTCATGCTTCCTCCTGACGCCCGGACACCTCTGCCGCAAGCCTCGCCCAAGCCGCATCGGATCCACTTGACCCTGCGGCATGATTCATGCTCGGCCCGGCCGCGTGGGAGCCGCAGCGGGGCGGCGGTGCGGGAGCGGGGACGATGAGGCAGGACGACGGCGCCGGGGCGCAACGCTTTCCCGTGGCGCCCGGCCCGGAGGGCCGCATCACGGCCGCGATGATCGCGCGGCCCGACGGCCCGGCCCTGGAATGGATCGAGGCTGAGCCTCTCGGCCAGCCGAGCGGCGCCCCGCTCCTGTTCGTGCACGGCGCCTTCGGCGGCGCCTGGATCTGGCAGGAGATCTTCCTGCCGCACCTCGCCCGGCGGGGGCGCCGGGCGGCGGCCTTCAGCCTGCGCGGCCACGGCCGCAGCCATGGCGGGCGCCGCCTGCTGCGCGAGGCGTCGCTCGCCGATTATCTCGACGACCTGCGCGCGGCCATCGGGCGCTGCGGCGAGCCGCCCGTCCTGATCGGCCACTCCCTCGGCGGCTTCCTGGCCCAGCGCCTGATCGGGCAAGTCCGGCTGCGCGGGCTCGTTCTCCTCGCCTCGCTGCCGCCGGACGGCCTCGCGCTCGTCAGCGCCCGCATCGCCCTGACCGATCCGGGTTTCTGGCTGGAATCCCTCGCGGGCACGATCCTGCCCGGCCGCGAGCCCGCCATGGCGCTGTCGTGGCACTGGCTGTTCTCGGAGGGGCTGCCGCTGGAGCGCGCCCGCCGCTACGCCGCCCGGATGACGGCGGAGAGCCCCGTGGCCCTCGTCGAGGCGCATTGGCCCGTGCCGCCTCTCTCGGCTTCCCTGCTCGGCCTGCCGGCTCTGGTGGTGGGCGGCGCTCGCGACCGGATGATCTGGCCGGCGACGACATGGCGCACCGCCCTCTATCACGGTGCCGCGCATCGCACCGTGCCGGACATCGCCCATTTCCTGCAGCTCGATTTCGGGGCCGAGGCCGTCGCCCGCCTCGTGCTCGACTGGCTGGAGGAGCGCGGCCTTTAGAATTCGGAGCGGCACGAAACCGTCATGATCGCGTGAAAGGAGGGCGCCCGGCCCGCGGGGCATCCTTGCGGCCGCGGGTGCGCTCGGGCATCAAGCGCGCCGATCGGGAGTGCGACGGAAACCGCCATGAAGAAGCTTCGTGAGTTCATCTGGCCGATGATCGGCCTCGCGGCCGTCGTGGTCTCGATCTACCTGCTCTGGCACCAGCTCAAGGGCCTCTCGATCGCGGATGTCGAGGCGAGCCTGAAGGCGATCCCGCCGCACCGCTACGCGCTCGCTGCCCTCTCGACGTTCGTGGCCTACGGGGCGCTCGCCTGGTACGACCGGATCGCGCTGATCCATCTCGGCGTGAGGGGCATCTCCTGGCTCTTCGTGTCGCTGTGCTCCTTCACCACCTACGCGCTGTCGCACAATATCGGGGCCTCGGTGTTCTCGGGCGCCCTGGTGCGCTACCGGGCCTACACGTCGAAGGGGCTCACCGCCGCGCAGGTCGCGGTGCTGGTGGCTTTGTGCTCCTTCACCTTCGGCCTCGGGACCATGTTCCTCGGCGGCCTCGTGCTGGTGCTGCAGCCGGAGCTGCTCACCCGTCTCACCGGCATCCTCCCCTCGGTGATGACGAACCCGGCCACGGCGCGCATCCTCGGCGGCGGGCTGCTCGCGGTCGTCGCCCTCTACGTCGTCGGCTCGATCCTTCACCTCAAGCCGCTGACGATCCGCAGCTTCAAGCTCGAATATCCGCGCCCGAACGTGATGGTGCGTCAGCTCATCGCAGCGCCCCTCGAACTGCTGGGGGCGGCGGGCATCATCTATTTCGCGCTGCCGGAGGCCGGAAACCCGGGCTTCCTCGTCGTGTTGGCGGTGTTCCTGGCCTCGTTCTCGGCCGCCCTCGTCTCGCACGCGCCGGGCGGGCTCGGGGTGTTCGAGCTCGTCTTCATCACGGCGATGCCGGACGTGCCGAAGGTCGAGGTGCTGGCGGCCGTGCTGATCTTCCGCCTGTTCTACCTGCTCCTGCCCTTCGCCATGGCGATCGTGGTGGTGCTGCTGTTCGAGCGTGGCCGCCTCGCCGCGGCGATCCGCAGCAAGGCGGAGGTGCCGCCGGCCGCCCCGGCCCCGCCCATCGACGGTCCCGGCATCAAGCCGGATCTCCCGCCGGCGGAGCCGGTCCGCAAGGTCGGCTAGAGCATTTTCCGACGAAGTGGATCCCGGTTCGTCGCAGACAATGCGGCACAATCAAAAACCTGGAGCAGGATCCGCTCCACCATGAACGGATCCTGCTCCAAGCGCGGGATGATCCGGACGCGGCTGCGCCGGGCGCAGCTCGCGCTGGCCGCCCTCGCCGGCCTGCCGGCCGGCGGCTTCTTCATTCCCTATCGGCACGCCGCCTCGGCCCGCCCCGGCGGCTACCCGGCGCTCGATCCGCTGTTCCGGGCCGCCGAGCCCGCCTTCCGGTCCCGGCTCGCCGGGATCGAGGCGCTCGCTCCCGAGCTCGGCCGCATCGCCGCGGGAGGTCCGGGCCTTGCCGGGCCGGTGCCGGCCCGGTTCACGCAGGACTGGTTCCCCCGCCTCGACGCGGCCGCCGCCTACGCGCTGGTGCGGCAGGAGCGGCCCCGGCGCATCCTCGAGATCGGTTCGGGCCACTCGACCCGCTTCATGGCCCAGGCCGTGGCAGATGGGGCCCTCGCGACGGCGATCACCTGCATCGACCCGCAGCCGCGCGCAAGACTGCCCGCCCTGCCGGGCCTGCGGCACGAGGCCCGGCTGTTCGGCGCCGAGGATGCCGAGGCGGCCGCGGATCTCGCGGCGGGGGACGTGCTCTTCATCGATTCGAGCCATGTGGCGATGCCGGGCACGGATGTCGACCGCCTGCTCCTCGACGTGCTGCCGCGCCTCGCGCCGGGCGTCCTCGTGCACCTGCACGACGTGTTCCTGCCCGACGCCTATCCGGAGGCGTGGGCCTGGCGCGGCTACAACGAGCAGGTGGCGGTGGGGGCGCTCCTGCAGGGCGGCGCCTACGCGCTGGAATTCGCGAGCCGCTACGTGGTCACGCGCACGCGCTGGCTCGACGCCAGCCCGGTCGCCCGGCTGCCGCTCGTGCCGGGGGCCTTCGAGACGAGCCTCTGGCTGCGGAAGCGCTGACGCGGCACCCCTTCATGGGGGTGGGGATATGGGGGTGGGGATGCGGCGCCTGGGTCTCGACCGTTCCGCATCCTCCGACACGAACCGAGATCCCGTCATTTTTGCTCAGGCGGATGGTTCTCCGCCCCATCCCGGATTCTCCGCCCCTTCGCGCTCCCTCTTGCATGTTTGACGGGCCGACCAGCGCACCAAGCTGTGAGGTGCGTCGCGGCCGGTGGCCACCGGCCGCGACGCGGGCGGCCGGGATCGATCTCCCTCTAGGATTGGCACCGTGGGAAAGCAGGATCCGGCCGCCCTCTGGCTCTTGTCCTGAACAGATGCTGGGGAGCAAGTCCCGTATGCAAGGCAAGGAAGTGTCCAAACAAGAGACCGCGGGCAAGTCTAGCGTGGGGATCGACGTCAGCAAGAGCTGGCTCGACGTCCACGTCCTCCCCTCCGGCCAAGCCCAGCGGTTCGCCAATACCGAGGTCGGCATCCGGCAGCTCAAGCGCTGGCTTGGGCGCTTTGCTCTGGGGCTGGTCGTGGTCGAGGCCACCGGCAAGTGGCACCGCCAGACCCGCCGCAGCCTGCATGCCTCGGGCCTGCCGGTCGCCGTCGTCGATCCGTTTCGGGTGCGCATGTTCGCCAAGGCGCAAGGCATCTGGGCCAAGACCGATCGGCTCGATGCCCGCGTGCTGGCGCAGTTTGCCGCGGTGATGGCCCCCCCGCAGCGCCCGCCGGCCTCGGACGCGCTCGAAGCGCTCCAGGAACTGGTCGCGGCCCGCGACAGCGCCGTGGCCGAACAAACCGCCCTCAAGAACCAGCTGGCCGCGGCCGCAAGCCCGTTCCTGATCCGCCAGCTCCAGGACCGTCTGGCCAGGATCGCCGCGGACATCGAGGCCCTTGCCGGCGAGATCCGCCGGCTCATCGCGGCCGATCCCGGACTGGCCCGGCGGCATGCCATCCTGGTCTCGATCCCCTCGATCGGGGACACGATCGCGGCCACCCTGGTGGCCAGCCTGGCCGAGCTGGGCACCTGCAGCAGCCGGCAGATCGGCCTGCTGGCGGGCCTGGCGCCGGTCGCCGACGATTCCGGCGCGCGCCAGGGCGTGCGGGTCATCTGGGGCGGCCGCCCGCCCGTGCGCCGCGTCCTCTACCTCGCGGCGCTCTCGGCCGCCCGCCACAACGCCGGCCTGAAAGCCTTCCACGAACGCCTGATCGCCAACGGCAAGAAGCCAAAGTGCGCCATCATCGCCGTGGCCCGCAAGCTCGCCGTGCTGGCCAACAGCCTCATCGCTCAGGACCGCCTCTGGACGCCAAATCAGCCCCAACAGGCTTGACGCCAAACACAGATGCTTTCCCGGACGACTGCAGCGCTAGGAGATCCGGGAACCAGCAGGGTGAGTTGCCGCGCAGCGGCTCCGGTTGTCTCCAGCGTGGCTGACAAGCGGTCGCTGCGCGGCTTCTTCTGCGGATCCCGGGTCGCATTCCGCTGGCGCTCCATGCACCCGGGAAAGGGGGCGAGGGGAGGCCGGGCGAGACGATCCTTGATCATCTCCGGACGAATCAGACCACGTGGTCGGGGGCGAGCGCGCAGGCCGGTCCGCCTGCAAGCTCCACCTGCAGGGTGACATGCGCGATGCCGAAGCGCTCGCGCAGCACCTGCGCGCACTCGCCGAGGAACGAGTTGCCGGGGTGGCCGCCCGGCATCACCAGGTGGGCGGTGAGCGCGGTCTCGGTGGTGCTCATCGACCAGACATGCAGGTCGTGGACCTCGGCGACGCCCGGCCGCTCGGCGAGGCAGAGCCGCACGGCGGCGGGGTCGATGCCCGGCGGCACGGCGGCGAGCGACATGGTCACGCTGTCGCGCAGCAGCCCCCAAGTGCCGGCGACGATCACCGCCACGATCACGAGGCTCACCAGCGGGTCGACCCAGCTCCAGCCCGTGAGCACGATCACGATGCCCGCCAGCACCACGCCCGCCGAGACGGCGGCATCCGCCACCATGTGCAGGTAGGCGCCCCGGATGTTGAGATCGTCCCTGCGGCCGGAGGCGAACAGCCACGCGGTGATGCCGTTGATGGCGATGCCCACCAGCGCGACGGTGATCACGGTCGGGCCCGCGACCGGCGGCGGGTTCGCGAAGCGCTGCAGCGCCTCCCAGGCAATGGCGCCCACCGCCACGAGCAGGAACACGGCGTTGAACAGGGCGGCGAGGATCGAGGAGCTGCGAAGCCCGTAGGTGAACCGCGCCGAAGGGGCCCTCCGGCCCAGCACCGCCGCCGCCCAGGCGACGACGAGGCCGAGCACGTCCGAGAGGTTGTGCCCGGCATCGGCGAGCAGCGCTACCGAGTCGCTGACGATGCCGAACACCGCCTCCACCAGCACGAAGCCAGTATTCAGCGCGATGCCGATCGCGAAGGCCGTGCCGAACCGCGCGGGCGCGTGGACATGCGCGTGGCCCGCATGGACATGCGGGTGGCCATGCCGATGGCCGGGGTGATCGTGACCATTGTGGTTGTGGTGCGCGTGGTCGTGTCCCATGCCGCCGAGATAGAGCGTCACGCAGCGTCAGACGAGCGCTGCCGCGGGGCGTGCGGCGGGAATCCCGCGGAGCCCACCCGGTCAGACCGATCCCACGGTCTTCAGCCGCGCCCGCGGATGGATCTCGGCCTGGCTCATCACCGGCGTCTCGCGCCGGAAGCGCTCGATGATCGAGCGCACGAAGGGCCGGGCCTGGACCGAGGTGACGAGAACCGGCATCTCGCCCATGCGGGCGGCCTCCTCAAAGCGGTCGCGGACCGTGGTGACGAAGTCCGAGAGCCGGGAGGGCTGCATGGCGAGGTGGCGCTCGTCCCCCTGGCCGATGATCGATTCGAGGAAGGCGCTCTCCCAGGCGGGCGAGAGGGTGATGATCGGCAGCACCCCGCCCGGGCCCTGGTACTGGGCGCAGATCTGGCGGCCGAGCCGGGCGCGGACATGCTCCACGATGTCGCGCGGGTTCTTCACGTGGCCGGCCACCTCCGCGATGCCCTCGACGATCGTCCCGAGGTCGCGGATCGAGACGCGCTCGGCGAGAAGGTATTGCAGCACCCGCTGGATGCCCGTCGTGGCGATCTGGCTCGGCACGATCTCCCGGAGGAGCTCGCCGTGCTCCTTGGGCAGCTCCTTGAGGAGCTTCTGCACCTCGACGTGGTTGAGGAGCTCGGCGACATGCGCCTTGATCACCTCGGTGAGATGGGTCGAGACGACGGTCGCCGCATCCACCACCGTGTAGCCGCGCAGCTGCGCCTGATCCCGCAGGGAGGCGTCGATCCAGGTCGCGGGCAGCCCGAAGGTCGGCTCCAGCAGGTGCTGGCCGGGGAGCTGCACCTGCCCGCCCATCGGGTCCATGGCCATGTACTGACCGGGGAAGATCTGGCCGGTGCCCGCTTCGATCTCCTTGACGCGGATGATGTAGGTGTTGGCGTCGAGCTGGACGTTGTCGAGGATGCGCACCGAGGGCATCACGAAGCCGAGCTCCGCCGCGAGCTGCCGCCGCAGGGCCTTGATCTGCTCGGTCAGCCGGTCCTGGCCGCCCGGGCCGTTGACGAGGGCGATAAGCGCGTAGCCCATCTCCAGCTTGAGGTCGTCGAGCCGCAGCAGGTCCGAGACGGTCTCCTCCTCAGGAGCCGCGGCCGCGCCCGGCGCTGCGGCCGCCTCCGGATCGGCCGCCTTCGGCAGCCTTGCGATGCGCCGCGCGAGGAAGGCCGCGCCGCCCGCGAGGACCAGGAAGGGCAGCATCGGGATGCCGGGCAGGAGCGCAATCAGCAGCATCACCGCCGCCGACATGCCGAGCGCCTTCGGGTAGTTGGCGATCTGGCGCCCGAGCGCCCGGTCGGCGGCCCCGCGCACGCCCGCCTTCGAGACGAGCAGGCCCGCTGCCGTCGAGACGATGAGGGCCGGCACCTGGCTCACCAAGCCGTCGCCGACCGTGAGGAGCGTGTAGGTCTTCGCGGCGGCGGAGAAGCCCATCCCCTGCTGCATCGTGCCGATGATGATGCCGCCCACCACGTTGATGGCCGTGATGAGGAGCGCCGCCACAGCGTCGCCGCGCACGAATTTCGAGGCGCCGTCCATCGCCCCGAAGAAGGCGCTCTCCTCCTCCAGCGCCTGACGGCGCGCCCGCGCGGTCTTCTCGTCGATGAGCCCGGCCGAAAGATCCGCGTCGATGGCCATCTGCTTGCCGGGCATCGCGTCGAGGCTGAAGCGCGCCGCGACCTCGGCGATCCGCCCCGAGCCCTTCGTGATCACCACGAAGTTCACGATGATCAGGATCGCGAACACGATGATCCCGATCAGGAAGTTGCCGCCCATCACGAAATGGCCGAAGGCCTCGATGACCTGGCCCGCTGCCGCCGTGCCCTCGTGGCCGTGGCCGAGGATCAGGCGCGTCGAGGCGAGGTTCAGCGCCAGCCGCAGCATCGTGGCGATGAGCAGCACGGTCGGGAAGACCGTGAATTCGAGCGGGTTCTCGATGAACAGGCCCGTCATCAGGATCAGCACGGACAGGATGATCGAGACCGCGAGCAGGAGATCGAGCAGGAGCGCCGGCAGCGGGAAGATCAGCACCACGAGGATGCCCATCACCGCGACGGCGAGCACGAGGTCGCTGCGCTTGGTCAGGCCGACGAGATCCGCTCGCGTCGGCACAGCGAAGGCGCGCATCGCCTCGAGCCCCGTCGCCTTCGCCTCGCTCATCGGCCCCCGCATCCCGACTGACACTCGGCAAGATCTGCCGGGTGCATGGTGAAGGATCCGTTAAGGGTGCCTGCCGGCGGCTTTCCTCCGCCCGCGCGCCGCAGCATTCCGCATCGATCATCTCGCGATCATGCGGCCCTGCTCTTCGCTGCTCCGCAACATTCAGAATTCAAGAGGGTGCCGTGTCGCAACAAAAAACAAGCACAAACCCGGAACCAGGACGGTCAAGTTTGGAATAGAGTCGTTGAACGACGTGCTTGCGCTGCGGGAGACGGCAAAAAACGGAACCAAGCGGCGGCGTAACGATTGAGACGGTACGCAAACAGGCAAACATCGAGGAGATCATGCGCACCACCCTGATCACTGTGGCGACCCTGAGCCTGCTCGGGGCCGGGATCGCGCAGGCCCAGACCACCGTCACCGGCGAGCCGGCGCGGGATGCCAAGCCCAGCACCCAGTCGCAGGGGCAGGAGGCCGTCACCCGGCCGAACACCGACACGGTCGACAAGAACGATCCCAGCACCACCGGCACGCTGACCAACGCCAAGCTCGAGCCCGGCGCCAACAGCTTCACTGAGGGGCAGGCCCGCAGCCGCCTGGAGAAGTCCGGCTTTACGGAGGTCAAGGATCTCAAGAAGGACGACCAGGGCATCTGGCGCGGCAGCGCGATGCAGGCGGGCAAGCCCGTCCAGGTCGGCCTCGACTTCAAGGGCAATGTCGCCGTCACGCAGTGACGCTGGCAGCGACGCAGGCTGCAATGGCTGACGCTGTCCGATTCTCTCGATTCCTCACATGATGGAGCGCCCCATGGCGACCCGTACCCTTTCGGCCCTGTTCGATTCCTACGATGACGCCGCCACCGCCGTGCGGAAGGTGGAGGCGGCCGGCGTGCCGCATTCCGACATCAGCATCGTCGCCAGCAACGAGGGCGACCGCTACTCGCGCCATGTCACGACCGGCCATGTCACGACCGACACTGGCGAGACCGCCCACAAGGCCTCGGACGGGGCAGCAGCGGGGGCGAGCATCGGCACCGTGCTCGGCGGCGGCGCGGGCCTGCTCACCGGCCTCGGCCTGATGGCGATCCCGGGCGTCGGCCCCGTCGTGGCGGCGGGCTGGCTCGTCTCGACGCTTGCCGGCGCCGGCGTCGGCGCGGCGGCGGGCGGCATCATCGGTTCGCTCACCGGCGCGGGCCTGAGCGAGGACGAGGCCCACACCTATGCCGAGGGCGTGCGCCGCGGCGGCACCCTGGTGACGGTGCGCGCCGACGATGCCACCGCCGACCGCGTCGCGGATATCCTGAAGGAGCATGGCTCGGTCGACCTCGACCAGCGTGCCCAGAGCTGGCGGAGCGAGGGCTGGAGCGGCCGCCACGACACGACCGGATCCTTCAGCAACCCCGCCCCGGTGGCGGGCGGCGAGATCGGCAGCACCGCCATCGGCGCGGCCGGCTCGACCACCACCGGCCTCAACACCGGCGCGGGCATCCCGACGGGCGGCATGCCCTACGCGGCGGGCGCGCCGCCGGCCGCCCAGGCGATCGACGCGGCGGTGGAACGCGACGGGCTCGCCGGCACCACGCGCGAGCGCCATACCGGCATGGAGGACGAGCTGCCACCCGCCCGCCGGCCGGCCGAGACCGACCGCCGCTGATCCGCGGTCACATCGGGAGGTCCGGCCGGGGGGCGCCCCGGCCGGACCTTCGCGCGTCCGGGGCGGGGATCAGCGCGGCCCGTACTGCATTGCCCCGTGACCGAGGGGCTAGTTCTCCGGCTTCACCTCCACGAGGCTGATCAGCACGTCTTCCGGGCGCAGTCCCGGATCGCGGGCCCGGAGCTTCGGTGCTGTGATCGTGCGCGCCCAGGACGACCGGCGGGAGATTCGCCCTCTGGCGCGCCGCACCGCGCCCTCAGGCGCGCTCGAGGTCGGGAGCGCGTTCGGCCTGCCGCCGCTCCCATCCTCCAAGGTGGTCCTGCATGCGCAGCCGCAGGCGCCGCGTATCCGCGGCGCCCTGACGGTCATTGTCTCGGCTTTCCATGCGGCGTCGGCCGGGTAGGGGGCGAGGCCAGATCCAGCGGCCGATGGCGGTTCCGAGCCGCCGGCACAGCAGGGCGGCGCCGAAGAGCCACGCCGCGCCGAGCCAGAGGGCCTGGAGGAGCGTCAACGCGACCGATCCCAGCACGAGCGCCGAGCGGCCGAGCAGGGCGAGGGCGGCGCGGCTGCGTGGGCCGAGCCGCTCCGAGAGGCGGCCCGCCCGGCGCAGGTCGTCGGCGCTCTCGGCCACCGAGAGCGCCTGGAGCGTGCCGCGCGTCCCGATCCGCGCCTGGAGCGCGGCGGCTTCCTCGCCGAGGCCACGCAGGGTCCGCAACGCCCCGGGCCGGAGGGCCGCCCGCACCGTCGTCTTGGCGGCCGTCAGATCGAGACGACCGAGGGCGGCAAGCGCGCCGCCGACCGCGCGGGAATCGACGAGGCCGTGCGTCGTGCGCGCGAGCGTCGCCTGGAGCGGCTTCGAGAGGCGCCCGGTGCGGGTCGCGAGCTTCAGGGCCGTCGCACCCGCATGGGCAGGCACGCTCGCAGCGGCGCCGGTGCCGAACGACGCCACCGTGACGCCCGTGAGCGCGAGCCCGACCGCCGAGAGGCCGAGCAGCACCTCGTCGTAGGGCTCTTGACGCAGGAGCTTGCCGCCCTCCGTCCAGAGGTCGCGCAGGTCGCCGTAGCCGACGAGGTCTCCGGCCAGCGCCCCGGCGAGGCCCGGCAGGCCCTCGCCCCGGCCGGTGGCGAAGCCCCGTGCCGCGTCGGCGACGCCGCGGCGGAGCGCCTCATCCTCCGCGGCAGCCAGGGCCGTGCGCCGCTCGGCCGAGACCGGCATGCCCTCGGCCTCCGCCACCGCCACGAGGCTTCTCGCCAGATCCGCGTCGCCGGCCGCGAGAGCGGCGTCGAATTCGGCGCCGAGACGCTCGGGCGTGGCGACGCGCCGCAGCCGGATCGCCGCGAGATCCGCGGGGTCCTCCGCGGCTGCCCGCAGCTGCCACGCGGTCCAGGCTTCCGGCAACACGGCGGGGCCGGCCGCGACCAAGGCCATGGCGCCTGCGAGCAGGGCGGCGCCCGCGACCATCCTGCGCGGATGCGGGCTGGCGGGCAGTGGCAGGGCGCACGGCATCGGGAGCGGCATCCGGAACGGTCCTCCGTTCCCGACAGATAGGTGTCCCGGAGCGCGGCCGCACGTGGCGCGGCCGCAACGACGGCGGGCCGCCCTCTGCCCGGCCCGGGATCGCGCGGCGGTCTTTACGGCAGCTTAACCCTGCGAGCGCCGAATGCGCCCATGCCGCACGATGCTTCCCCCTCAACCGACCTCTACGATCCGCTGGCGGATGCACGGGCGCTCCACGCCCGCATCGAGGCCCTGCGCGGCGTGATGCGGCTGCAGCTGCGCGCCCTCGACGGCCTCGAACGGCGGCTGACGCCCCTGCGCCCGGACGGACGGGAGGGGGCGGCACGGCTTCGCGCGCTCAAGGGGAGCGGGAAGCTGTAGGGGGTGTCGCAGCCCCGGGCGGTTTAAGCAGGGGAGCGGATGGCGGGAGCGTGGTGGACCTGCCCGAGATGCCGCAGGCCCGGTCGCGCCGACTGCGTCAGGCGGCGCTCGGCCTTGGCCCGGCCGGAGCACCCGCCGGGCTGTGGCTCGACGAGGCCGTGTCCGGCCTCACCCCCGCCCCATCACGGTCCTGAGCACGTCCAGGATATCGTCCCCGCGGCAGGGCCGGGCGACGAACTGCGCCTCCTGCGGCATCCGGTCGGGATCCGGCTTGGCGCGGCCGGACACGATCACGACCGGCAGCCCGGGGCGCAGCTGGACCGCGGTGCGTGCGAGATCGAACCCGTCCGTCTTGCCCGACAACTCGACGTCGGTGATGAGCGCAATGATATCGGGTCGGCTCTCCAGCAGGCTGATGGCCCGCTCGGCGGAGGCCGATTGCAGGGTCTCGAAGCCGGCCCCTTCGAGCACGTCGCTCAGATCCATGATGGTGAGGGCCTCGTCCTCCACCACCAGCACCACGGGCCGCTCGCCCGGCAGGCTCTCGGTCTCGTTCCCCACGGTCGACTCCCTCACGCGCTCGGCCCGTCCGGCCGGCACGCCCGGCGGGCGATCCATGCGGAGGGCAGGCTGACTCTGTGCCACCACCGATCCACCGCCGCGCCGCGCCGGCCGATGATCGAAACGAGGAGCGGCTCGTGCCGGTTGCAGGCCGCTGCCGCCCGGAGCCGCCGCCCAAGCGTGCGGCCCGGTCGCCTCGGCTCGACGAGGTGACCGGACCAAGGTCGGGCGGTCGGGCGGAGATGTCCAGTCCGGAGCCGATCTGGACTCCTGGCGGAGCGGCAGACCCGTGGCGCGATCGCCACAGCCGGGGCGCCGCCAGGGACGATTCCGACTGCACTCCCGCTTGCACCCGCCCGCGCGCCCCGCTAGAGGACTGCGTCCTGTCAGCGCTCGCTTCCAGCTAAGGCGCCGGCCGGGATGGAGAGGTGGCCGAGTGGTTGAAGGCGCACGCCTGGAACGCGTGTATACGGGCAACCGTATCGAGGGTTCGAATCCCTCTCTCTCCGCCAACAGTCAATTCACCATCATTCACTGACGGTGACCGACCGCACCCATCCCCTTGCAGATCAGCCACATAAGGCCCAATACCGTGCACCGACGGTGATGGTTCGGCACCACAATGGTGGGGCGCCGATGGGGCGAATGGTGGGGTGCGGTGGGGCGGGAGGTCAACAAGCTCTCGGCGCGGCGTGTCCAGACGCTGACGGAGCCCGGTCGGCACGCGGACGGCGGCGGCCTCTATCTTGTCGTCGATCCGGCCGGCGGCAAGCGCTGGGTCTTTCTCTATCGGATGGCCGGCAGGCGCCGCGAGATGGGCCTCGGGCCTGTCCTGTCCGTGCCGCTCGCCCGCGCCCGCGAGCTCGCCGCTGAAGCCAGGGCACAGGTCGCTGCTGGGGTCGATCCAATCGACGCCCGGCGCGCCCCACCAAGCGATGAGCCGCCACCCCACCGGATCACATTCGCCGAGGTCGCCGAGGTCTACATGACCGATCGCGAGCGGGCGTGGCGCAACGCCGCGCACCGCCGGCAGTGGCGCCAGACGCTCGAGGTGCAGGCGGCATCGCTCTGGGCGATGCCGGTCGCGGATGTCGACACGGAAGCCGTGCTGGCGGTGCTGCGACCGATCTGGCACACCAAGGCCGAGACGGCGCGCCGGCTGCGCGGCCGGATCGAACGCATCCTGGATGCCGCCCGGGTGGCAGGGCACCGCGGGTCCGAGAACCCCGCCCGGTGGAAGGGACATCTCGACGTCCTGTTGCCGCGAGCCGGTAAGCTCCAGCGCGGGCATCACACCGCGCTCCCATATAAGGAAGTGCCGGCCTTTGTTGCCGAGATCCGCCAGCGCGAGGCGCAGACCGCGCGTGCGCTTGAGCTGCTGATCCTCACGGCGGCCCGGTCCGGCGAGATCCGCGGCATGACCTGGGCCGAGGTGGATCTGGCGGGCGCGCTCTGGACCGTGCCGAAGGAACGGATGAAGGCGAAGCGGCCGCATCGCGTGCCGCTCTGTGCCCGCGCTGTCGAGATCCTGTCCAAACTGCACATGGAGTCCTCGGACGAGGACGGCCTGATTTTCCCAAGCCGCAATGACACGGCGCTGTCCGACATGGTGTTCGCGGCCCTGCTACGCCGAGCCAAGCACCCTGACATCACCGCTCATGGCTTCCGGTCGTCATTCCGAGATTGGGCGGCGGATGAGACTGACCATCCGCGCGAGGTGATCGAAGCGGCCCTGGCGCACATGGTGGGAGACGCCACCGAACGGGCCTACCGCCGCGGCGACGCGCTCACGAAGCGCCGCCGGCTGATGGATGATTGGGGCGCCTATGTCTGCGGCGGAGCATCCACGGCCGAGCCGCCAATGAGCGCGACCAGATCGCCGTGAGGGATCACGGTTGCGCGGCCGATCTTGCTGGAGCGCAGCTTGCCCTCGCGGATCAGCTTCCAGATCATGGAAGTGCTGACCCCCACCATGCCGGCCGCATCCTCAACCCGATGGGCCAGTGGCGTGATGGATGACTGCGCGCGCTTCACGGATCGCTCCTGTATTGGTGTTTCTCTCTGGCTGGGGATGCGCTCAGCCCTGCGCATGGGGTGGTTCTCCTCTGTCCTGCAGACCTCCCGCTCCTGCCGCGGGAGCGGATGGGGAGAGGGCGGCGCGGAGTTGGCGGGCCGCCTCCCGGATGTCCTTGGCGGCCTCCCGGCTTCGGGCGGCGACGGCCTCGGCGGTGATGTCCAGTCCGCAGGCCACCCGGGCAGCGGCAGCGGCCAGCGCGACGTGAGTGGTGGGCCTTGAGCGCATCTCCTCCGCGTTCGAGGCGGGCCGCTCGACGCGGGCCTCAGCCAGTGTGCGGATGCGGCGCCCCTCGCGGTCGTAACGCAGCTCTTCCGAGATGTACGGGGCCGGGCTGATCGTGTCTGTGCTCGGGGCGGGCCGCGCGGCGTCGATCATCGCGCGGTAGGCGGCGTAATCGCTGCGGTCCTCGCCAGTCTCGCCGGGCTCGGTCGAACCGGTGTTCTTCACCCGCCAGAAGGCGGCGATCATCTCGACTGTCGGCTCGCGCATGGCCGCGAGGGCGACCCGCGCATCGGGAATGAAAAACGACCAGATCGGGCGCAGCCGCCCATCGGCGCAGGGAAAGCACTCGTTGATGTCGTCGTGGCCGCGCTCTGTCGCCAACGCGCGCGCCACCCGCTCTACCATCTCACTCACGCTCGCCTCCCGTGCTCGGGGCGGCGAGGGCGGCGCGGCGAGCATTTCTGCGGGCACGCTTGGCCTCGGCTGCGGCCCTGTCAGCGGCAATGGCCTTCGGGCTCGGTGCGGTTCGACAGGGCTGCCGGGCGCCCTCACGTTCTATGAGAGCGCCGAGTGCGAGGCCGAGCACGGTCCGGATAGGGTCATCACGCATCGCGCGCCTCCTGGCTCGGGGCGGAGAGGGCAGACAGGGCGGCCTCGTAGGCTCGCTGCTGCGCGTCCCACTCGGCGACCTCGGCAGCATCTCCGACGTTGCCGCAGTCACACC
>NC_011894.1:2012500-2190000 GCF_000022085.1 Methylobacterium nodulans ORS 2060 | reverse complement strand
GCCTCATCCTGCTCCGGCCAGGGCCCAAGCCCCAGCCCGCAAGGACAACGCCGTCCACGCTTCTCTTCCTCCGATGCACTTGTCAAAGAGCCCGCCTCAACGACAGTCCGGCCGCCCCGGGCAACCCACCCGGACCCGACCTCACAGGCTGTCGGAAAGAAGCAGAAGCAGCCGGGCCGCTGATCTCTCGCGGCCGGCGCCGATGGGGGGTCGTATACGGCCCCCCATCCCGGCCGTCAACTCCCAATCTGAACCTGTTGCGACACCCCCTCCCCTCACGGGCGGGCGGCGCGGGCGAGCTGGTCCGGTGTGTCGGTCGCACCCATGGCGCGGGCGATCGTCTCGGCGGTATGGCCGGACGCGTCGCGGCGCGCCGGGTCCGCGCCGCGGGCGAGGAGCAGGTCGACAATCTCGGTGCGGTTGAACATGGCAGCAATCATCAAGGCCGTGCGGCCGTCCGGGCCGGCGCCGTCGGCGGCGGCGCCGTTGTCGAGGAGCGCCGAGACGGTCTCGGCCGCGCCCTTGAAAGCGGCGGCGGCGAGCGGCGTCTGCCCACGGTCGTTGGCGATTTCCGGATCGGCCCCGTGCTCGAGGAGCAGGCGCACCGTCCCGGCATGGCCGTGATAGGCAGCGAGCATCACGAGCGTATCGCCCTTGTCGTTGCGCAGGTTGGGCGGCAGGCCGATGCGCAGCAGATCCTCCAGCTCGGCCGTGTAGCCGCTGCGGGCGAGCTGGAAGACCCGTCCGGCGAAGGCGATGGTGTCCTCGTCGAGCGTGGGACGTGGCGCGTCTGAATCCCGTTGCATGATGCGATCCGTCCTGCGTGGTGCCGCCGCATATCGGGCGCGTGCCGCCCGGCGCCAGAGGGTTCGGCCATCGGGACGGGGATTGGCAGGCGGTCGGGCCGGGCGGCATAAGCGCCGGCGAGGTCGCCCCGCGCGACGCTCCGACCGCCCTCCCCGGCCGCTCCCGGCTCCAGCGAGAGGAATCCGATGACCGTTCGCGCCGTTCCGACCATTCCCATCCCGGACCAGAAGCCCGGCACCTCGGGCCTGCGCAAGAAGGTGCCGGTCTTCCGGCGGCCGGCCTATGTCGAGAACTTCCTGCAGGCGATCTTCGACTGCGTCGAGGGACGTAAGGGCGCGACCCTCGTCGTCGGCGGAGACGGGCGCTTCCTGAACCGCGAGGTGGTGCAGACGGTCCTGAAGATGGCGGCGGCGAACGGGTTCGCGCGCATCCTCGTCGGCCGCGGCGGCCTGCTGTCGACGCCGGCCGCCTCGTGCGTGATCCGCAAGCACGGGGCGATCGGCGGCGTCGTGCTCTCGGCGAGCCACAATCCCGGCGGCCCCGAGGGGGATTTCGGCATCAAGTTCAACACCGCCAATGGCGGTCCGGCGCCCGAATCCGTGACCGAGGCGATCTTCGCGCGCACGAAGACCATCACGGAGTACCGGATCGTCGAGGCGCCGGATCTCGACCTCGACCGGCTCGGAGAAATTCGGCTCGGCGATGCGACCGTCGCGGTGATTGATCCGGTCGCCGATTACGCCGCCCTGATGGAGACGCTCATCGACTTCCCGAAGCTCGCTTCGCTGTTCGCGTCGGGCTTCCGGATGCGCTTCGACGCCATGAGCGCAGTGACCGGCCCCTATGCCAAGGAGATCCTGGAGCGGCGCCTCGGCGCGCCGGCCGGCACGGTGGTCAATGCCGAGCCCCTGCCCGATTTCGGCGGCCATCATCCGGACCCGAACCCCGTCCACGCGCATGATCTCATGGCGCTGATGACCGGCCCCGACGCGCCCGATCTCGGCGCAGCCTCGGACGGCGACGGCGACCGCAACATGATCGTGGCGCCCGGCCTGTTCGTGACGCCGAGCGACAGTCTTGCGATCCTGGCAGCCCATGCGCATCTCGCGCCCGGCTATGCGGCGGGGCTCGCGGGCGTCGCCCGCTCGATGCCGACGAGCCGGGCCGTCGACCGGGTGGCGGCGCGCCTCGGCATTCCGGCCTACGAGACCCCAACGGGCTGGAAGTTCTTCGGCAATCTGCTCGATGCCGGCCGGATCACCCTCTGCGGCGAGGAGAGCGCGGGCACCGGCTCGAATCACGTGCGGGAGAAGGACGGGCTCTGGGCCGTGCTGCTCTGGCTCAACCTGCTTGCCGCGACCGGCAAGCGCGCGGACCAGATCGTGCGCGACCATTGGGCCGCCTATGGCCGCGACTACTATGCGCGGCATGATTACGAGGAGGTGGATGCCGCCGCGGCCGAAGGGCTGATGAGCGCGCTGCGCGATAGGCTCGCCGATCTGCCTGGCCGGAGCTTCGGCCCGCTCACCGTCGCGTCGGCCGACGACTTCGCCTATGCGGATCCGGTCGACGGCTCGGTGACCAGGCGCCAGGGCGTGCGGATCCTGTTCCGCGAGGATGCCCGCGTGGTCTTCCGGCTCTCCGGGACCGGCACCGTCGGGGCGACCCTGCGCGTCTACCTGGAGCGGTTCGAGCCGGACCCGGCGCGGCACGCCCTCCCCACCGCGGAGGTGCTGGCGCCGGTGGTCGCGGCGGCAGAAGCGATTGCCGAGATCGCGGGCCGGACGGGCCGCAGCACGCCCTCCGTCATCACCTGATCGCTCGCACAGGCACCCGGAGCCCCGGCTTCGGCCATTCCAATTGGCCGGCCCGGGCTTTTGTGCCCTTGACAGAAAGTGGAACATCGTTCAATTCCGGAACCACGTTCTGGAATTGAGGATGCGATGGCGGCCGGGCTGCTGCGACGGGTGCTGGATCTGGTGGAGCTGCTCGCCGGCCATGCGCGCGGGCTGCCGCTCCAGACCATCGCCGACTCGCTCGACATCCCGAAGAGCGGCGCTCACCGCCTGCTCGCGGAACTCGTCTCCTATGAATACGTCAGGCAGGATCCGGATAGCGGCCGCTATCTCCTGACCACCAAGTTCGCGACGCTCGGGCTCAAGCATCTGGCGAATTCGGGCGTGGTGGACGTGTCGCAATCGGTGCTGAACCGCCTCGCCGAGCAGAGCGGCGAGCTCGTGCGCCTGGCAGTGGTCGATTATCCGCGCCTCGTCTGGGTGGCGAAGGCGCAGGGCGCACGCTCGGGGCTGCGATACGACGCGGATATGGGCACGGAGGCGAGCCTCTCGACCTCCTCCACCGGCATCGTGTGGCTCGCCAGTCTCTCCGACGAGGAGGCGGTGGAACTCGTCCTGCGCCAGGGCTTCCGGCCGCCCGGGACCGCGGGACCGAATGCGCCGCGCACAATCCCGGCCCTCCTCGCCCTCGTCGCGGAGGCCCGCGCCCGGGGCTATGCCTGGGTGCACGAGACCCATGCCGCCGGCACCGCCGCGATGGCGGCGAACATCATCCATCCGACGACGGGTCACGCGATCGGCAATGTCAGCATCGCGGGGCCGAGCGCCCGCCTGACGGAAGCCGAGCGGGACCGGCTGGCGCCCGACCTCATGGACGCCGCCGCGACCCTCTCGGCGGTCGGGCCGCTCTCCGACTATCTCGCGGCCTTAAGCGGACGGCGCGCGCGCGACGAGGTGCGCTCGGCGTGACCGGCCCGAAACACCACCCTTTCGCAGCGAGGAGGACGCGCGTGCGTTCTTCTCACACCCACGCCGTCCCGGCTCCGGGCGGCCTGCCCGCAAGGAGAGGAGGAAAGGCATGACAGAGATCGACAGGGAATTCCTGCAGCGCGACCGGCGCATCCACCCTCCGGCCTTCACGGCCGATTACAAGACGAGCGTGCTGCGCTCGCCGCAGCGGCCCCTGATCTCGCTGCAATCCTCGCTCTCCGAGGTGACCGGCCCGGTCTTCGGCCAGTCGGAACTCGGCCCCCTCGATAACGACCTGATCCTGAACTACGCCAAGGACGGCGAGCCGATCGGCGAGCGCATCCTCGTGCATGGCCTCGTCCGCGACGAGAACGGGCGCGGCGTGCCCCACACGCTGGTGGAGTTCTGGCAGGCCAATGCGGGCGGGCGCTACCGCCACCGCAACGACCGCTATCTCGCGCCGATCGATCCGAATTTCGGCGGCTGCGGCCGGGCGCTGACGGACGAGAACGGCTACTACTACTTCCGCACCATCAAGCCCGGCCCCTATCCGTGGCGCAACTTCCTCAATTCGTGGCGCCCCGCCCATATCCATTTCTCGGTGTTCGGCTCCGGCTTCGCCCAGCGTCTCATCACCCAGATGTACTTCGAGGGCGACCCGCTGATCTGGCGGGATCCGATGGTGCTCGGGATCCCGGACCGCGCCGCGGCCGAGCGGCTGATCGCGCCGCTCGATCTCGAATCCGCGCTTCCGATGGACATGCTGGCCTACCGGTTCGACATCGTGCTGCGCGGGCGCCAGCAGACGCTGTTCGAGAACAAGCTGCAGGGGAATTGACGATGATGCCGCTGATCGAACGCTTGCGCGAGACCGCCTCGCAGACCGCAGGTCCCTACGTCCATATCGGACTCATTCCGCACCAGGCCGGCTTCGACATCTTCGAGACCAACTTCTCGAACGTGCTCGTCGGCCCGGAGACCAAGGGCGAACGCATCCGCATCGAGGGCCGGGTCTTCGACGGAGCCGACGAGCCGGTGCGCGACGTGCTGGTCGAGATCTGGCAGGCCAACGCCGCCGGCCGCTACAACCACCTGGCTGACCGCCAGGAGGACAAGGCCCTCGACGAGAGTTTCCGGGGCTGGGGCCGCACCGGCTCGGATTTCGAGACCGGAATCTGGAGCTTTGAGACCATCAAGCCGGGGCCGGTCGCCGGGCGCAAGGGCCATCGGCCGATGGCACCGCACATCAACCTCTGGATCGCCGCCCGCGGCATCAACATCGCGCTGCAGACCCGCCTCTACTTCGGCGACGAGGCCGAGGCCAACGCCGCCGACCCGGTGCTCGGGCTGATCGAGCAGCGCTCGCGCCGCGAGACCCTGATCGCGCAGCGCGAGGACCGCGGCGGCCTGCCCACCTACGTGCTCGACATCCGGCTCCAGGGCCCGAACGAGACCGTCTTCTTCGACGTCTGATCCGCCAATCCAGAGGAACGCCCCCCATGACCACCTCGACGAAGCCCGTGGTGATCGCGGTCGCGATCACCGGCTCGGTGCCGCGCAAGAAGGACAACCCGGCCGTCCCGATCCGGGTCTCCGAGCAGATCGAATCCACCCAGCAGGCGTTTGAGGCCGGCGCCACGCTGGTGCACATCCACGTGCGCAACGACGACGAGAGCCCCTCCTCCGATCCGGACAAGTTCGCCGCCGTGCAGGAGGGCGTGCGCCAGCACTGCCCGGGCATGATCGTGCAGTTCTCCACCGGCGGGCGCGGCCGCGACCCGGGCGCGCGCGGGCTGTCGCTGGTCCACCGCCCCGACATGGCCTCGCTCTCCACCGGCTCGGTCAACTTCCCCAGCATCGTCTACGAGAACCCCGCCTCGCTGGTCACCGAGCTCGCCACGCAGATGCGCACGCACGGGGTGCGGCCGGAGATCGAGATCTTCGACCTCTCGCACCTGCACGGGGCCAAGCGGCTGATCGAGGCCGGGCTGATGGACGCCGCGCCCCACGTGCAGTTCGTGATGGGGGTGCAGAACGCCATGCCGGCCGACGAGCACCTGCTCGACATCCTGCTGGCCGAGACCAGGCGCATCCTGCCGCAGGCGACCTGGACGGCGGCCGGGATCGGGCGCGAGCAGGCGCGGGTGATGGGCTGGGCACTGGCGCGCGGCGCGGATGCGGTGCGCACCGGGCTGGAGGACAACATCCGGATCAGCAAGGAGCGGCTGGCGGCGAGCAACGCCGAGCTGGTCTCGCTGGCGGCTGAGATGGTGGCCCGCCACGGCCGGCGCGTCGCCACCCCGGCCGAAGCCCGCCAGATCCTGAACCTCAGGCCGGCCGCCTAGGCTCCGGCCATCCCGCCAGCGGCCCCTTTTCTCAGCAGAAAGAGGGGTCATACGGCTTCCGATTGATCTGTTCCGAGACGAGTCCGCGCGGGGAACCCCTCTCCCGTGCGGGAGAGGGGCAGGGGTGAGGGCCCCGGACCGTGCCGCAGTAAAGCTCTGACGGCAGTGCTGGCAGCAGGACGGTTCAGTCTTCTTGCTGAACCACCTGGTCCCTCACCCCTACCCCTCTCCCGCACGGGAGAGGGGTTCCCCGCGCGGACTCGTCTCCGAACGGATCAACCGGACATATCAAGGGCGCCGCCTGCGCCCTATCCTGTCGGCTTTGGTGCATCGCCATGACTGTCTCGGCCCTCGATTCCGCCCTCCTCGGCCCGCTCTTCGCCACGGATGCGATGCGGGCGGTCTTCGCCGACGAGGCCCGGGTCGCCGCCATGCTGCGGGCGGAAGCGGCGCTGGCGCGGGCGGAGGCGGAGGCGGGGCTGGTTCCGGGCGATCTCGCCGGCGCCATCGAGGCGATCGATCGCATGGCCCTCGACCCGTCTGCCCTCGGCCGGAAGACCGCCATCTCCGGCGTTCCGGTGATCCCCTTCGTGAAGGCCGTGCAGAAGGCCCTGCCCAGCCACCTCGAAGCGGGCTTCCACAAGGGCACCACCACCCAGGACATCGCCGACACCGCCCTGATCCTCCAGCTGCGCGACGCCCTCGATCTCGTCGCCGCGGACCTGCGGGCGATCCTCGCCGGGCTCTCCGACCTCGCCCGCCGCCACCGCGAGACGGCTTGCGTCGGGCGCACCTACGGGCAGCAGGCCGCCCCGGTCACCTTCGGATACAAGGCCGCCATCTGGGCGCTCGGCATCGCCGAGGTGGCAGCCGGCCTGCCGCGCCTGCGGGACAGCTTGCTGACGGCCTCTCTGGGCGGCCCGGTCGGGACGCTCGCGGGCCTGAAGGAGCATGCGGATGCGGTGGGCGAGCGCTTCGCCGCGGAGCTCGGCCTGCGCTTCGACCCGGCGCCCTGGCACACCCGCCGCGCCCGCATCGCCGAGGCCGGCACCTGGCTCGCCCTGCTGATGGGGGCGCTCGCCAAGCTTGCCACGGACGTTGCGAGCCTCGCCAGCACCGAGGTCGGCGAGGTGGCCGAACCCTTTGTGCCGGGCCGCGGCGGCTCCTCGGCCATGCCGCATAAACGCAACCCCGTCTCCTCGACGGTGATCCTCGCGGCGTTCAGCGCCGGCAAGGGGCAGGTTCTGCCGCTCCTCGATGCGATGGCGGCGGCGCATGAGCGGCCCGCCGGCGCCTGGCATGCGGAGTGGCACGCACTGCCGACCCTGTTCGGGCTCGCCTCGGGCGCCTTACGCGAGGCGCGGGCCCTGGCCGAGGGTTTGGTGCCCGACCCGGATCGCATGCGCGCGAATCTCGATCTCACCCGCGGCCTGCTCTTCGCGGATGCCGCTGCCGCGCGGCTCGCGCCGAGGCTCGGCGCCGAGGCCGCCCACCGGCTCGTCGAGGAGGCCGCCGGGGCCGTCCGCGACGGGAAAGGTACCCTGGCCGAGGTGCTGCGCGCCCGCCCGGAGGCGGCGGGCATCGATCTCGGACCGGCCTTCGATCTCGCCCCGGCGATCCGCGCCGGCGCGCGCACCGCCGACCGGGCGCTCGCCGAGACGGCGCGCCATGCCGCCCTTCTCTCCACCTGACGGGACGATCCCCCCATGCCCCTGATCCAGGCCAACGGCACGACCCTGAACTACGAGCTCTCGGGCCCGAGCGGCGCACCCGTCGTGGCCTTCTCGAACTCGCTCGGCACGGCGCTGGCGATGTGGGACCCGCTCGTGCCGGCCCTGCGCGGCCGCTACCGCGTCCTGCGCTACGACACCCGCGGCCACGGCGCCTCGCAGGTGCGCGACGAGTCCGCCTCCGTGGAGGATCTCGCCGACGACCTCCTCGGCCTCCTCGACGCGCTCGGGATCGCGCGCGCCCACATCGTCGGCCTCTCGCTCGGCGGCATGACCGGCCAGGCGCTGGCGATGCGCGCGCCCGAGCGGGTGCAGAGCCTGACGCTCATGGCGACCGCCGCCCACATGCCGACCGAGGCCTCGTGGAACGAGCGCGCCGAGACGGTGCGGGCGCAGGGCACCGCCGCCATCGTGGACGTGACCATGGAACGCTGGTTCACGCCGGACTTCCCCCGGACCGCACCCGCCCTGGTCGATCCGGTGCGCCGGCAATTCCTCGGAACCGACCGGGCCGGCTACGCGGTCTGCTGCCATGCCATCGGCCGGATGGATCTGCGCCCCGGGCTCGGCCGCATTGAGGCCCCGACCCTGGTGATCGCCGGGCGCGACGACCCCTCGACCCCGCCCGCGAAGTCGGAGGAGATCTGCGAGGGCATCCGGCACGCGGAGCTGGTGGTGCTGCCCGCAGCCCGCCATCTCCTCGCCATCGAGCGCCCCGAGGCCGCCGCCGCCCACCTCCTCGCCTTCCTCGACCGTCATCGCGGGGCCGCCGAGGCAGCGACCGGGGCGGTGCCCTTCACGGAGGGCCTGTCGAACCGGCGGGGGGTGCTGGGCGAGGCGCATGTCGACCGCTCGCTCGCGGCGGCCGGCACCTTCGCGGGGCCCTGGCAGGACTTCATCACCCGCATCGCCTGGGGCGAGATCTGGGGCGATCCGCGGCTGCCGTGGAAGACGCGCTCGCTCGTGACCCTCGCCCTCATGGTGGCGCTCGGCCGCGAGGAGGAGTTCAAGCTCCACGTGCGGCCGGCGCTTGCGAACGGCGTGACGCCGTCCGAGCTCCAGGCGCTGCTGCTTCAGGCCGCCGTCTATGCGGGCGTGCCCGCAGTCAACGGGGCCTTCCGCTGGGCGAAGGACGTGCTCGGCGACGAGCTGGAGTGACACTTAGAGCCGCCGACCTGATGCAATCAGGTCGGCGGCTCTCAAGCCTTTGATGTGACGCGCTCCCTTGCGCCGAACCGGCCTCCACTTCGGCGGGGAGCGGATCCGGAATCCGCGCTCAGCGCTGCCCGAAGGACGAGTCCTTGAACAGGTCCTTGTATTCCCGCGGCTGCGAGCGCCAGTACTGCTTGGGCGCCCGCACCCGGGCGCCGAGCTCGGCAGCGGCGTGCCAGGGCCAGCGGGGATCGTAGAGCATCGCCCGGGCGAGCGAGATCGCATCCGCCTTGCCGTCCTGCAGGATCTCCTCCGCCTGACGCGGCGCGGTGATGAGGCCGACCGCGATGGTGACGAGGTCCGTCGCCGCCCGCACGCGCTCGGCGAAGGGCACCTGATAGCCCGGACCGAGGGCGATCTTCTGCCGCGGGGACACGCCGCCGGTGGAGACGTGGATCGCGGCGGCGCCCCGCGCCTTCAGGGCCTCGGCGAAGGCGACGGTCTGCTCGACCTCCCAGCCCTCCTCGACCCAGTCGGTCGCCGAGACGCGGGCCCAGACGGGCTTGCCCGAGGGCACCGCGTCGCGCACGGCGTCGAACACCTCCAGCGGGAAGCGCATCCGGTTCTCCAGGCTGCCGCCATAGGCGTCGCTGCGCTGGTTGGAGAGCGGCGAGAGGAACTGGTGCAGCAGGTAGCCATGGGCCGCGTGGATCTCGACCGAGTCGATCCCGAGGCGCATGGCGCGCTTCGCCGTCGCGACGAAGTCGTCGCGGATGCGCTTCATGTCCGCCGCATCGAGGGCGCGCGGCGCCACCTCGTCCTGCGCATGGGGCAGGGCCGAGGGGGCCTCGGTGAGCCAGCCATAGGGCGAGTCCGGGGCGATCTGAGCGCCGCCGTTCCAGGGCGTCTCGCTCGACGCCTTGCGGCCCGCATGGGCGATCTGGATGCAGAGCGGGATCGGCGCATAGTTGCGCAGAGCCGCGAGCACGCGGCCGAGTTCCCGCTCGCAGGCATCGTTGTAGAGGCCGAGATCCGCATAGGTGATGCGCGCCTCGGGCGAGACCGCGGTGGCCTCCAGGGTGAGCAGCCCGGCGCCCGACATGGCGAGCTGGCCCAGATGCATCATGTGCCAGTCGCTCGCCTCGCCGTCCCGCGCCGAGTACTGGCACATCGGCGCGACGATGATGCGGTTCTCCAGCTCCAGGCCGTCGAGGCGCAAGGGCTGGAACAGGCGGGGCGTGGTCATGCGGTGGACCTCCGTGTCTGACGGGCTCTATCTGGCCCGCCCGACCCGCCCGGAAAAGCCCTCAGCCCAGGCCCCTGGCATGCAGCGCGGCACTGATCTCCTCCAGGATGGCCGGGTCGTCGATGGTCGCCGGCGTGGTCCAGGGCTCGCCATCGGCGATCTTCTTCATCGTCCCGCGCAGGATCTTGCCGGAGCGCGTCTTGGGCAGCCGCCCGACCGTCAGCGCGAGCCTGAAGGCCGCGACCGGGCCGATCCGCTCGCGCACGAGCGCCACGAGCTCGCGCTCGATCACGTCGGGCGGGCGCGCGACGCCGGATTTCAGCACCACGAAGCCGCAGGGCGCCTCGCCCTTGAGGCTGTCCCTGATGCCGATCACGGCGCATTCCGCCACGGCCGGATGGGAGGCCAGCACCTCCTCCATGCCGCCCGTGGAGAGCCGGTGGCCCGCCACATTGATGATGTCGTCGGTGCGCCCCATGACATAGACGTAGCCGTCGCGGTCGAGGAAGCCGGCATCCGAGGTGTTGTAGTAGCCCGGAAAGGCGGCGAGGTAGCTTTCGCGGAAGCGCTCGTCCTGTCGCCAGAGGGTGGGCAGGCAGCCGGGCGGCAGGGGCAGCCTGATCGCGATGGTCCCCATCGTGTCGGCGGGCACGGGCTTGCCGCCCTCGTCGAGCACCTGCACGTCGTAGCCCGGCATCGCCACGGTGGGGCTGCCGTGCTTGACCGGCAGGATGCCGAGGCCGACGGGGTTGGCCGCGATCGGCCAGCCGGTCTCGGTCTGCCACCAATGGTCGATGACCGGCACGCCGAGGATGCGCTCGGCCCAGGCGACCGTGTCGGGATCGGCGCGCTCGCCGGCGAGGAACAGGGTCCGGAAGCGCGACAGGTCGTGGCCGCGCATCAGCACCGCCTCCGGATCCTCCTTCTTGACGGCGCGCAAAGCCGTCGGCGCCGTGAAGAGCGCGACCGCCCCGGTCTCGGCAATCACCCGCCAGAAGGCGCCCGCATCGGGCGTTCCAACCGGCTTGCCCTCGTACAGGACGGTGGTGCAGCCGTGCAGCAGCGGCCCGTAGACGATGTAGGAATGGCCGACGACCCAGCCGACGTCGGAGGCGCACCAATACACCTCGCCCGGCTGGATGCCGTAGAGGTTCAGCATCGACCAGGTGAGCGCCACGAGGTAGCCGCCCGTATCGCGCACCACGCCCTTCGGCTTGCCCGTCGTGCCCGACGTGTAGAGGATGTAGAGCGGGTCGGTGGCCGCCACCGGCACGCAATCCGCCCGGCGCCCGGCCTCGCGCGCGGCGGCCACTTCCGCCGCCCAGTCGCGGTCGCGCCCCTCGGCCAGCGCAGCCTCCCCTTGCGGGCGTTGCAGGATCAGGCAGGCTTGCGGCTTGTGGTTCGAGAGGCGGCAGGCCTCGTCGAGGAGAGGCTTGTAGGCGACGACCCGGCCCGGCTCGATGCCGCAGGAGGCGGCGAGCACCAGCTTCGGGGCGGCGTCCTCGATGCGGGCCGCGAGTTCCTTGGCGGCGAAGCCCCCGAACACGACCGAATGCACCGCGCCGAGCCGCGCGCAGGCCAGCATGCCGTAGAGGGCTTCCGGCACCATCGGCATGTAGAGGACGACGCGGTCGCCACGCTCGACGCCGAGATCCCGCAGGACCGCGGCGAGCAAAGCCACCTCCTCCTGAAGCTCCGCATAGGTGATGCGGCGTGTCGTACCGGTGACGGGGGAATCGTACAGGATCGCCGCCTGGTCGGCCCGGCCTCCCGCCACATGGCGGTCGACGGCGTTGTGGCAGGCATTGACCTCGGCGCCGACGAACCAGTGGCCGTAGACGCCGGCCTCGGGGTCGAAGGTCCTGTCCGCCGGCCGGCTCCAGTCGATCGCCCGGGCGGCCTCGGCCCAGAACGCGGCCGGATCCGCCTTCCACCGCCCATAGACCTCAGCGTAGCGGCTCCCCGCCGTCGTCCCGGATGACGTCATGGCCTTTTGCGTTCCCGTCCCGATGCGCTGCGGGCCGCCTCCGGGGGGGCGGAGCGGCTCTTGTTGACGTCCTGCTTAAGGCAGGAACGGCCTGCGTTGAATCCTCCGATGCGCCTACGTCTTTCGTCGGGCGCCCGAAATCTCCTTCGGCCTTTTGCGCCGCAGGGCGTCGGCTACACTGCGGCGGCGGGCCGCTGCATGGAGCTCGCGCCAAGATCGCGGGAGGCATCCACATGACCGCCGAGACCATCTACGACCGTGGCCTCGACCGGAATCCGGCCAATTTCCAGCCGCTGACGCCCCTGAGCTTCCTGGAACGGGCGGCCACGGTCTTCCCGGACCATGTCGCGATCATCCACGGCTCCCTGCGGCGCAGCTACCGCGACCTCTATGCCCGCACCCGGCGTCTCGCCTCGGCGCTCGCGGCCCGCGGGATCACGCGCGGCGACACGGTGGCCGTGATGCTCGCCAACACCCCGGCGATGATCGAGTGCCATTACGGCGTGCCGATGACCGGGGCAGTGCTCAACACGCTCAACACCCGCCTCGACCCCGCCGTCCTCGCCTTCTGCCTCGACCATGGCGAGGCCAAGGTGCTGATCACCGACCGCGAGTTCGCCCGCACGATCAAGCCGGCCCTGGCGCAGGCCAAGGTGAAGCCCCTCGTCATCGACTACGACGACCCGGAATTCACCGGCGAGGGCGAGCGCCTCGGCACGGTCGAGTACGAGGAGTTCCTGGCCTCCGGCGACCCGGACCATGCCTGGGCAATGCCGCGCGACGAGTGGGACGCGATCTCGCTCAACTACACGTCGGGAACGACGGGTGACCCGAAGGGGGTGGTCTATCACCACCGGGGGGCGGCCCTGCTCGCGGTGGGCAACGTCGTCACGGGCGCGCTCGGCAAGCATCCGGTCTATCTGTGGACGCTGCCGATGTTCCACTGCAACGGCTGGTGCTTTCCCTGGACGCTCTCAGTCGTCGCCGGCACGCATGTCTGCCTGCGGCAGGTGCGGGCGAAGGCGATGTACGACGCCATCGCGGACCACCGGGTCACCCATCTGTGCGGCGCGCCGATCGTGATGCAGCTCCTGCTCAATGCGCCCGCGCCTGAGCGGCGCAGCCTCCCGCACCGGGTGTCGTTCTTCACCGCCGCCGCGCCGCCGCCGGAAGCGGTCCTCGCCGGGATGGCGGAGGCCGGCTTCGACGTCACGCATCTCTACGGACTCACCGAGACCTACGGCCCGGCCGTGGTGAACGAGTGGCACGCCGACTGGGACGCCCTCACGAAACCCGAGCAGGCGGCCCGCAAGGCCCGGCAGGGCGTGCGCTACCCGCCCCTCGAAGCCCTCGACGTGCTCGATCCCGAGACGATGCAGCCCGTCCCGGCGGACGGCCAGACCCTCGGCGAGGTCATGTTCCGCGGCAACGTGGTGATGCGTGGCTACCTCAAGAACCCGAAGGCCACCGAGGAGGCATTCCGGGGCGGCTGGTTCCATTCGGGCGACCTCGGCGTGAAGCATCCGGACGGCTACATCCAGCTCAAGGACCGCTCGAAGGACATCATCATCTCGGGCGGCGAGAACATCTCGTCGATCGAGGTGGAGGAAGCCCTGTTCAAGCACCCGGCGGTCGCGGCCGCCGCGGTGGTCGCCAAGCCCGACGAGAAGTGGGGCGAGACGCCCTGTGCCTTCGTGGAGCTGAAGGGCTCCGAGATGGTCTCGGCCGAGGAGCTGATCGGGTGGTGCCGCCAGTCGCTCGCCGGCTACAAGGTTCCCAAGCACGTCGTCTTCACTGAACTGCCGAAGACGTCGACGGGCAAGATCCAGAAGTTCATCCTTCGGGAAATGGCCAAGGCGCTGTGAGGGCAAGCGGCCGTCGGCGGCGGGGGCGCCCCGCCGCCGTCACCCGCTCCCCCTTGCGGACGAGTGCAGCGTCAGCGGAAGGAGATCCGGGAAAAGGCAGAGAATCCGGAAAGGGGTCGTTCGGAGAACGGATCATCGAGGCCCCATGCGCATGGCGCAGCCATCCCGTATGCCCGTATGGCGAAGCCATCGACCGGATGTCGGATGAGCTCACCACCGGCCTTTGCCGACCCTGACGGATGACACCGGCTGAACGAGCGCTCCCTCCGTGACAACCAGCCCCGGCGCCTCAACATGAGGAATCTGGCGGCTTCCACCCGCCTCAGGTCTATGAGCGAGGGCGGCCGTGCCACCGCCGCCCTCGCCAGGACAGAGACCGGATCGGCCTCCGATTGCAACCGGCGGTCAGCCGTGATCGCTGCCGCGGGTTCGGCGGTCCGCCTGGGGCGGACCAGGAGAATGATCGGAATCAAACCTGCCGTTGCGTCGGCAGCCGATGCCGGCGCAACGCGGCACATCACGACGAGGCCGCCCGCGCATTGCATCCCGGCGCTGCGGGAGCGGCCAGATCGTCGACACCAACCTTTTTGAAATACCCGCCCGAACCGCGAACCCTGTGGTGTCCGAACGGAGCACGGTGACCGGTTCCTCATCGCCACTGGCGCATCTGCGGCCAGCCGGTTCTCCGATCCGATCGAACAGTGCCGCCCGAGGTCCGGCGGTTGGAACTCCTAGTGGACCACCCGCGTGGCGCTGGTGCGCAGCCGGTTGATTTCGTCCTTGAGGTGCAGCTTGCGTCGCTTGAGTTCTACGACCCGCAGATCATCCGTCGAGGGGTGGGAGATCGCGTCCTGGATTTCGCGCTCGAGCGCCTCATGCTTGCGCTCGAGTTCGGACAGATGCGTCTGAAGCGACATCGGCCGTGTCCTCCTGTCATGGTTGCGACCTCACGAGACTGCCACAGGCCGCGGCGCCTGTCGAAGGCATTCGTTGCTGCAGCGCAGGATGACGCTGATGCACCGCCCGCGCGACAACGAGCGATCTTGGCCGTTCACCGTGATGCGAAGCATTGGAAGCGTTCCAGAGTGAACGGAATGCAGCAACCCTGATCGCGATGGCCTTCGCAGAGTGCGCCTTCCGCTACGGGAGAGGCCGTTCCCGGCCGCCCTCCCCGGACTTAAGACGCGGCTGAGAGCCGTGCCCGCTGTGGTGGGATCGGCCGCTCCGGTTGAATCGGGCAGCTCGTCGGCCGTTGCCGTGTCGCGCTCTCTAAGGCCCCCCGCGAAAGGGTGTGCAGGTCCAACCTCCGCCTTGCTGGAATCGGGCGGCTGGCGCATGCTCTGCACAGGGCGTCGGGATGGCGATGATGGCGTTCGAGTTGAGTGCAGAATCCGCGGCCGAATACGAGGCGGAGCTGGCGCGGCTGCGCGAGGAGCACCGCGACCTCGACGATGCGATCGAGGCGTTGATGCAATTGGCGGGCGGCGACCGTCTGCAGATCCAGCGGCTCAAGAAGCGCAAGCTCGCCCTGCGCGATCGCATCAGCTTCCTGGAGGACCAGCTCACCCCCGACATCATCGCCTGACCTCATCGTCCGGTTGCGGTGGGCCGCCGAGGTCGCTAGTGGCAGGGGATGGCCCGCGCGGTCCGCGGGCGGACACCGAGGAACGCGTGTGAGCATGGCGGCATCGCCCCCGGTCGCGATCATCATGGGCAGCCAGTCCGACTGGTCCACCATGCGGCACGCGGCCGAGACCCTCGACGCCCTGGGCGTCGCCTACGATGCCCGCATCGTCTCGGCCCACCGGACCCCCGAGCGCATGGTGGCCTTCGCGAAGGGAGCCAAGGCCGCCGGGTTCCGCGTCGTGATCGCGGGTGCGGGCGGCGCGGCGCATCTTCCCGGGATGGTCGCGTCCCTGACGCCGCTGCCGGTCTTCGGCGTGCCGGTGGAGTCGAAGGCGCTCTCGGGCCAGGACAGCCTTCTGTCGATCGTGCAGATGCCGGCCGGCATCCCGGTGGGCACGCTGGCGATCGGGCGGGCCGGCGCCGTCAACGCCGCGCTTCTCGCCGCGGCCGTCCTGGCGCTCGGCGATGCCGACCTCGCCGGCCGGCTCGACGCCTGGCGCAGGCGCCAGAGCGAAGCCGTCGCCGAGCGGCCGGAGCCGTCCGAGCCATGAGCCTCCCAGTCCTGGCGCCCGGCAGCACGATCGGGATCGTCGGCGGCGGCCAGCTCGGCCGCATGATCGCGATCGCGGCCGCGCAATACGGCCTCAAGGTCCACGTCTACGCGCCCGAGGCGAACAGCCCCGCCTTCGACGTGGCGGGCGCCCGCACGGTGGCGCCCTACGACGACGCGGAGGCGCTCGCGGCCTTCGCCCGATCCGTCGACGTCGTCACCTACGAGTTCGAGAACATCCCGCGCCGCACGGCCGAGATCCTGTCGGCGGCCCGCCCGCTGCATCCGAGCGCCGAGGCCCTCGCCACGACGCAGGACCGCCTGACGGAGAAGAGCTTCGTCGCCGGGCTCGGCATCGCGACGGCCCCGTTCCGGGCGGTGGACGACGCGGCCGGGCTCGCGGCGGCGATCGCCGATCTCGGCCTGCCCGCCGTGCTCAAGACCCGCCGCTTCGGCTATGACGGCAAGGGCCAGCGCATGCTGCGTCCCGGCGAGCCCGTCGATCCCGCGGCGGTGATGGCCTCGCTCGGCAACCAGCCCTGCATCCTCGAAGGCTTCGTGCCCTTCGAGAGCGAGGTCTCGGTCGTGGCCGCGCGCACCAGGGCCGGCGCCTTCTCGGCCTACGAGCCCTGCGGCAACGAGCATCGCGATCACATCCTGGCGCGCACCCTCGTCCCCGCCCCCGGGATGGACCCGGACAGCACCGCCGAGGCGCTCTCCGTGGCGCGGCGCATCGCCGACGCCCTCGACTATGTGGGCGTGCTCGCCGTCGAGATGTTCCTGGTCCGCGACGCGGATGGCCGCGCCCACGTCGTCGTCAACGAGATCGCGCCGCGCGTCCACAATTCCGGGCACTGGACCATCGAGGGCGCGCAGACCTCGCAATTCGCCCAGCACGTGCGGGCGATCTGCGGCTGGCCGCTCGGGGCGACCGGGCGGGTCGGCGGCGCTACGGTCGAGATGCTGAACCTCGTCGGCGATACCGCCGGTCACTGGCACGACATCCTCGCCGAGCCCGGCTGCCATCTGCACCTCTACGGCAAGAGCAAGGCCCGGCCGGGCCGCAAGATGGGCCACGTCACGCGTCTCCTGCCGCCCGGCTGAGGCGCCTGCGCCACAGATGGTGCGCGCTCGCACCGTCAAGCGGCGTGGCGGCCCCTAAAGCCACACCTTCGCCACATCGGCCTTGTGAACCGTGACGGCGCGGATGCTTAAGCCGCCATTCACCTCGATCCGAGACGATCGTCGCGGATCAGGGTTCGTGGCCGTACTCGCGCCGCACGGGATCCGATGACCGAGACAGGACGCGCGGCGCTCCGATTGCGCCGCCGTTGGGGGACGAGGGATGAAGGCTGTGATCGTGCTGTGCCGGGCGAAGCCGGCGGTGGTGCTCGGAGCGACCGCGCTCTCGGCGCTGCTCCTCGCCGGCTGCGATACCGTCAGCCGCACCACCGCAACGCGGCAATTCGCCGTGCTGGAGACCGACAAGAGCGGGGCGACCGACGTCAACATCGCCTCGCTCAGCGACGTGATCCAGCGCAACCCGAACGATGCGGCGGCCTACAACACCCGCGGGGCAGCCTATGCCCGTGCCGGCTCTTACAACGAGGCGATCGCGGACTTCACCAAGGCCATCCAGCTCGACCCGAACTCCGCCTCGGCCTACAGCAACCGGGCGCTGGCCTACCGGCAGTCCGGCCGCAACGACTCCGCCCTCCAGGACTTCACCCGGGCGATCAACGCCGACCCGAACTACAGCGCAGCCTATATCGGCCGCGCCAACCTGCAGCGGGCGCTCGGCAATTACGAGGCCGCCTATTCGGATCTGAGCCAGGCGATCCGCCTGACGCCCGAATCGGCCGAGGCCTACCACGCCCGGGGACTCGTGCGGCAGGCGCAGGGCCAGCACCGGGCCGCGATCGGCGACTTCGACGCCGCCATCGACCGCAACCCCTTCGTGAACGCGCCCTATGCCGCCCGCGGCCAGAGCCTCATCGCCACGAACCAGTTCGACAAGGCGATCGAGGACTACAACGCCGCCCTCAACGTGAACAACAAGGACGCGGATTCCTGGGCCTATCGCGGCCTCGCCTACGAGAAGTCGGGCCGCCGCCAGGAGGCGATGGAGAGCTACCAGCGCGCCTCCGCGATCGACCCGAACAACGCCGTCGCCCGCCAGGGTCTCGGCCGCGTACAGGGCGGGATGGCGTCGCTGTTCCGGTAGGAAGGCTGTTCCGGCCGGCGTCCTCGCGCAGCAGCATCAGGCAGGGCGTACCCAGCGCCCCTTCTTCATCGGAGACGTCGGACGGAGAGAGAAGACGGTCAGGGCTCATGTCACCCGACCGCCATCCTCAAGCGAAATTCATGACACGCTCTAGATCTGAGCAAGTTTGTCGCCTTCTTCAGACGGCGACGGGTTGCCCGCAGGATCATTGTCCTGATCTATCGACTTCACTGCGAGGAACTCCGGCAGCAGATCGACGAGCCCGTGTATGTAACGGATACCCGCGGCGTGCCGGTCCTGCCCGCGAAGGTGGCTCTCCACTTCGCGGAGATCGTCGACGAGTTGCAGGCCGGAAATGGCTCCCGACCTGTCTAGCTGCTGCGCCAATACGGCGAAGGCGATCGAACTCGCGATGTCGCGCTCGGCCGCATCGGTTTCCAACTCTGCTATTCGTTCAAGCAGTCGTGCGACGGAGTTATCTTGCATTTTTGGCTCCATGGTGTCTCGACCGCTCCATGGTAGCACCGCAAGGCGGCTTCTTCTCCTAACAGGCGTTCGGCCGTCGCTCGCGCTGCGGGCGGCGCCCGATGCGCGCCGCCCGCAGCAGGTCGGGTCCCCCGATCAGCCATCGCCGCCGTGCGCCGATCCCGGCGGGCCATCGCCTCATCCGGCTCGAAGGCCCCACCCGCGTTCTGCGGGAGACGCAGCCGTGATGCGGATCGCGATCCCGTGCCCCCTGGACAACAGCCCTGCACAGCCAAGTGTACTTAACCGTACATTCATGGCGCGGCGCGAGCCATGCGCTCCGCCGTCATCACGCCGATCCGCCGGTCCAGCAATCCTGGCCCATCCGGCGGCGCGCCCGGTCCGGCAACGACCGGCCCCTGTCCGTTCCGGACCGGGCGCAACCCCGATCGCGTCGCCGACAGAAGCGACGCCCCGGATCCTGCCGGGCGGGATCCACGCGCGCTCCTGCGTGACGACGAGATGATTGCCTCTCCCGGATCAGGCGCCGAAGCTGACGACGCTCACCACCGCCCGGTCGGAATACCGCAATGGAACTGAAGTGGATCGAGGACTTCCTGAGCCTCGCCGAAACCCGCAGCTTCTCGCGCTCGGCCGAGCTGCGGTACGTGACGCAGTCGGCCTTCAGCCGGCGCATCCGTTCGCTGGAGGTCTGGCTCGGCACCGTCCTTCTGGACCGCAGCACCTATCCCATCACGCTCACCGCGGATGGGCGCCAGTTCCTCGAGACCGCCGAGGAGGTGGTGCGCCTCCTCACCCTCAGCCGGGCCGAGTTCCGCAACCGCAGCGAACGGTCGAGCCTGCCGGTGGTCACGATCACGGCGCTCCACTCGCTCTGCCTCTCCTTCCTGCCCGGCTGGCTCACCGAGATCCGCGCCGCGGTGGGACCGCTGGCGAGCCGCGTCCTGCCCGAGAACTTCAACATCTGCATCCAGGCCCTCGTCGAGGGCGGCTACGACCTTCTGCTGACCTACCACCATCCGGGCATTCCGATCCCGCTCGATCCGGAGCGCTATCCCTACCACGTGGTCGGGCGCGACAGCCTCGTGGCCGTGGTCGCTCCTGATCGCGTCTCGCCCGACGGACAGGGGCGCCTGCCCCTGCTGCAATATTCGCGCGGCTCGTTCCTGGGCCGGCTCGCCTCGATCGCGCAGGCCCGCGAGGGGGCGCCGCCGACCTATCCGGTCCACACCAACGAGAACTCGATGGCCGAGGCGTTGAAATCCATGGCGCTTGGCGGCCACGGCGTGGCGTGGCTGCCGCGCAGCCTCGTGGCGGAGGAGATCGCCGCGGGTGCCCTCACGGTCGTCAGCGCCGAGATGCTGATGGAGATCCGGCTTTATCGCAGCGGCGAGCGCGGGCGTCCGTTCCTCGACGAGGTTTGGGCCGCCGCGGCCCTCGACGCGTCGAATTATGCGATTCAAGAATAGTTTTGGTCCGTCTTAGCATTGGCAGTGCCCGCGCCCTGGGATTAATCAGGCGCCGCACCGTGAATGCAGCTGCTGTACCGGTCTTCCGGCTCGGAACGGCGGACGGCGCTCACGGCCGATTCATGAAGACTTGAGGCGGCACCCCGTGCGGCTCCTCCGCCGCGCGCTCACGCCCGCCCCCAACACGGCGCGCCGGATCGCCTCCGCGCGCGAGGAGAGAGCTGTGACCCTTATCCCGACCCGCATCGAGCACGATCTCCTGGGCGACCGAGAGGTGCCGGATGCGGCCTATTACGGCATCCATACCCTGCGTGCCGTCGAGAACTTCCCGATCTCCGGCACGACGCTCGCCGCCTGGCCGGACCTGATCCGGTCGCTTGCCGCCATCAAGCAGGCGGCGGCGCTCGCCAACCGGGAGCTCGGCCTCCTCGACGCGACGCGCTGCGAGGCCATCGTGGCGGCTTGCGAGGAGATCCGCGCGGGCGCCCTGCACGATCAGTTCGTGGTCGACCTGATCCAGGGCGGGGCCGGCACCTCGACCAACATGAATGCCAACGAGGTGATCGCCAACCGGGCGCTGGAGATCCTCGGGCATCCGCGCGGAGCCTACGGGCATCTGCACCCCAACGAGCACGTCAACATGGGGCAGAGCACCAACGACGTGTATCCGACGGCGCTGAAGATCGCCGCCGCCACCGGCATCCGGCGCCTCATCGACGCCATGGCGGTGCTGCGCGACGGCTTCGAGACCAAGGCGGCGGAGTTTTCCGACATCCTCAAGATGGGCCGCACCCAGCTCCAGGACGCGGTCCCGATGACGCTGGGCCAGGAATTCGGCACCTATGCCCGGATGCTCGCCGAGGACGAGGCGCGGCTCGGCGAAGCCGAGCTCCTGATCCGCGAGATCAATCTGGGGGCCACCGCCATCGGCACCGGCATCACGGCGCATCCGCGCTACGCCGCCCTCGTCCGCGCGCAGCTCTCCGCGATCACCGGCATCCCGCTCGTCACCGCGGAGGATCTGGTCGAGGCGACGCAGGATTGCGGCGCCTTCGTGCAGGTCTCGAGCGTGCTGAAGCGCGTCGCCGTGAAGCTGTCGAAGACCTGCAACGACCTGCGCCTGCTCTCCAGCGGCCCGCGGGCGGGCTTCGGCGAGATCAATCTGCCGTCGCGGCAGGCCGGCTCCTCGATCATGCCCGGCAAGGTGAACCCGGTGATCCCCGAGGTCGTCAACCAGGTCGCCTTTGAGGTCATCGGCAACGATGTGACGATCACCTTCGCGGCCGAGGCCGGCCAGCTCCAGCTCAACGCCTTCGAGCCGGTGATCGCCTACAGCCTGTTCCGCAGCCTCACCCATCTGGAGGCCGCCTGCCGGGTTCTCGACGCGCGCTGCGTGCGGGGCATCACGGCCAATCGCGACCGGCTGCGCGCCAGCGTCGAGCAGTCGATCGGCATCGTCACCGCGCTGAACCCCTATATCGGCTACCGCAACGCCACCGCGGTGGCGCTGGAGGCGCAGGCCACCGGTCGCGGCGTCTACGACCTCGTCCTCGAGCGGCGGCTGATGGACCGCGAGCAGCTCGACGCGGTGCTTCAGCCGGAGCGGCTCACGCGCCCGCAGGCCATCGAGGCGCTCTGACCACAGAGCTCCGAGACATCTGCGCGACGCCCTGAAAGCACGCGCTCCGTCCGGCTTTCCCTAAGCCGCGGTCCGGTCCGGGCGCCGCCAACCATTCATCAAACCACGGGAGGAACACGATGACACACAGCGACGCGGCGCCGCGATCGGGCCGCCTCACCCTCTATACCGGCCTCGGCCTCGTCCTCGGCATCCTGGTCGGCGCCGTCCTGCACGGGATTGCGGCCGGTCCGGCCGAGGCCAAGGAGATCGCCTCCTACTTCACCCTCGGGACCGATATCTTCCTGCGCCTGATCAAGATGATCATCGCGCCGCTCGTCTTCGCCACCATCGTGTCGGGCATCGCGAGCTTCGGCGATTCCCGCGCGGTCGGCCGCGTCGCCGGACTCGCCATGGGCTGGTTCCTGACCGCCTCGGTCGTCTCGCTGTCGCTGGGCTTCCTGATGGCCAATCTGTTCCAGCCCGGCGCCGGCCTCGCCCTGCCGCTGCCGGATGCGGGCGCGCAGACGGGCCTGAAGGCCGCCTCGCTCAGCTTACGGGATTTTCTCAGCCACGTCTTCCCGACGAGCATCGTCTCGGCCATGGCGGCCAACGAGGTGCTGCAGATCCTGGTCTTCTCGATCTTCTTCGGCTTCGGCCTCAGTGCGATCGACCGCCGCTACGCCGATCCGATGGTGCGGCTGCTGGACGGGCTGGCCCGCGTGATGTTCGCGGTCACCGACGCGGTGATGCGGCTCGCCCCCCTCGCGGTCTTCGCCGCGATCGCGGCGGTCGTCACCGTCCAGGGCCTCGGCGTGCTCCTCGACTACGGCAAGTTCATCGCCGTCTTCTATCTCGGCCTTGCCGCCTTGTGGGTGCTGCTCATCGGGGCCGGCTGGCTGGTGCTCGGCGGAAGCGTCGTGCGTCTCCTGCGCCTGCTGCGTGATCCGATGATCGTCGCCTTCTCGACCGCGAGCAGCGAGGCCGCCTTTCCGCGCACGGTCGAGGTGCTGGAACGGTTCGGCGTGCGTCCCCGCGTGACCGGCTTCGTGCTGCCGCTCGGCTACTCGTTCAACCTCGACGGGTCGATGATGTACCAGGCGCTCGCCGCCCTGTTCATCGCCCAGGCCTTCGGCATCCAGCTCGGCACCGCCGAGCAGCTCACGATGCTCCTCGTGATGATGGTGACGAGCAAGGGCATCGCCGGCGTGCCCCGCGCCTCGCTGGTGGTGGTGGCCGCCACCGTGCCCATGTTCGGCCTGCCGGCCGCCGGCATCCTCCTGATCATGGGCGTCGACCAGATCCTCGACATGGGCCGCACGGTCACGAACGTGCTGGGCAATGGTCTCGCGACCGCGGCCGTCGCGCGCTGGCAGGGCGAGATCCGGGAGGAAGAGGAGGAGGCGGGCCGAGACCAGCCGCAGGAGGTCTCGCCCGGCATGATCGAGGCTCTGACGTCCTGGTCCCCGGCCGGACGCTGACAGGTCCCTCGGAGGCCGATCCGGCCGAAGGGTGAGCCTCCGGAGGCCGTTCGTTCGAGCCCGTCCTGGAGAGGCGGATACCGGTTTTCCGTCCGCACATCCGATCGATCAATGACATCGATCAATGACTTGGAGGCCGCCGGGCGCTTCTCGAAGCGCCCGACGGCCTCTCGCCTTTCGGGCCCCCGGGTGCGAACCCCCAAGGCTCGGCGAGGGCGGCGGCGCTCGCGCGCGTGGCCCATCGGCCCTGCTCCGGGTTCCTAAGCAGGCTTGGCGGGGCATGCCACCGCTTCGTCCGCTTAGGCTTTTGCTGTGTCGCAGGTTTTTGACGGAAAACCGCAACGCACTGTTCCGAAACCTGCTTAGGCGGTCACAATTGCTGTCCGCTGGCCAGTCGGTTGGCGCCCAGCGCGCTGCGAAAAGCGGCCCAGGCCGTGATCGCAGGGTCGCGAACGATATAGCCGAGATAGGCACGCTCAACCCGGTTCAGGCGCCACGGCGTGAGAAGGTTGCTGCAGAGACTGCGAGGAGACCGCACTTCGATATCGCCGGAATCCGGCTTCGTCTCGTCGTCCCGCATCTGGCAGCCCAAGGCGACGAAGTTCAGCCCCGCGACCATGGCCACGTCCATGCGATACCAGAATCGCGGATTGCACTCGATGAAGGCGATCCGGCCGTCGGGCTCCCGCCTGACGTCAAACCCGATCGTGCCGTCATAACGGAAGTGCTCGACCAAGGCGCCGACGTAGCGGTCGATCTGAGCAACGCGCAAGCCCCTCAACTTGGAAGAAGTACGACAGTAAGAAAACGATGTGAGGATGCGCCGAGATCTGCAGAGATAGAACGCACTGAGATCATCGCCCGGCACGTAATTTTGGCAAATTATAGGGGAATATTCGAGACGCGAAGGCAACTGAGCGGCGGAGTCGATACGTTGCACGCCGAAGCTGCCCCACATGGAGGCCGGCTTCAGGATTAGCGGGAAGGTCAGACGACCGAGAACGACTTCGCGACGCAGGTCTTCTACTGTGTCGAATTTCTGCGTCCGCGGCACCGGAACGCCCAAAGTCGTGCACGCGTTTGCGAATTTCCACTTGTCGTCAAGGACATCGAAAGTCTCGCGAGAGGGCACGGGGTAGTGCGGTCTGTCGAACAGGTGGCCATAAGTCGACAGCAGACGGGTCGTTTCCCCGCAACTCGGCAGCACCATATCGATCGCATACTCGGCACACACCCTATTTATAATGGCAATGTCATCCTCATTTACGTCGGAGAAACTTCCGCGGAATGGAAAAAATTTTGTGCAGAAACGTGAATATCTTAAGACGTCCGCATCTGATGCACCAAGAACATAAACTTCGTCAAAATGATTGATCGCACATCTGAGCACCCGATATTGCAGACGAAATCCCTCTGCCAAGATCATTGCACGCTTCATTACACCACCCCGCGTTCCTCTCCGAATTTTATACCTTGACCACAAGCCGAAGCCCCCCTGCTTGATTAGTTAACAACTTGCAATGGCCAAATCTGAGGACGATGTGGTCTATTGTCACTATCAAAGTTTATAGATACCCCTTTTGAGCCCTGCCAGAAATATTCCCGACCCGATCAAGAAACAAAGTGCTAGAACCGTCCTGGCTGCACGCAGATCTGTGCCAGGGCTGAGCGGTGACTCCGTTCCAACGGAGGTTATGTCTCCGGTTTCGGAGCTGGCGCAGCATCCGTAGATCTCGTACCGAATGAATCATCGATTGGATTGCAACTGCAGATGCATAGAAGATTTGACAAAGGCCTCGACCGACAAGCGGGCCGGCGGATCCGGAGAGTCGAATGAGGATAAGGAAAATCAAAACGTATGTCGCTCTGGCGGCTATTTCTGCAGATTACATGGTGAGCGCGACGGTTGCACCATCGGCGTCTGGTGCACCAAGACACGGCGCGACTCTCGATTGGGCGGCGGTGCCAGGTGAGAATTACGCCGATGCGCAGTTTCGGTTGTGGCTGCCCACCCGCAGCCATCGGATCCGATATGTGCTGGTGCTGACGCCGGGATCGAACGCGGACGGCCGTTCGATGGTGGCGGATGCACGCTGGCAAGCCTTCGCAGTCCGGCATGAGGCGGCCCTGGTGGGATCCAGAATGACGGACAAGCCCCATGCCGACATGTCTCGGGAATCGTATGCGCAAGCCTCACGAGGAAGTGGGCAAGCCCTGATCGAGGCGCTGAATGCCTTTGCGGACAAGGTGGGCAATCGGGACGTGGCACGGGCGCCTTTGCTCCTGTGGGGATTCTCGGCAGGCGGGCAGTTCAACTACGAATTTCTGGCATGGAAGCCGGATCGCGTCGCCGGTTTCGTTGTGAACAAAGGCGGGGTTTATTATTCAGGGCTCCTGTCTGCGACGGCGCGAATCGTCCCGGGCCTTCTCATTCTTGGGACGAAGGACTTGGATTGGCGGAAGGCCGCCATCCAGCGCTTGTTCGCGATCAACAGGCAGGCGGGCGCGCGCTGGTCCCTCGTTGAAGAATCTGGGGTGGGTCACGAGGAGGGCAGATCACGTGACATGGCAGAGGCGCTCTTTCGACGCATAGCTTCGCGGCGTCTGCCGCCATGATCCTGCCCGACACCATAGATATCAGGGATATTAGGGATGAAATCAGAATTATAGCTTTTATTTTCAGTCGTGTCTTGACAGGCGCGCTCACGCCATTTCCGATTCAGCGCCAGAGAGGCAAGGCATCGAGACACCCGACCCGTCGGTGCGGATCGCGCCGAACACGATGATGGCGTCGGTGCCGATCGGCCTCGGCTCGAACGCCGCTGACGTCCTGCGCGCTCCTCGATCGGCAGGAACTGGCGAAATTGCCAAGCTCGGCGGGGCATCCCGGTGTTTACCCTGGCCAGATAGGACCACCATGCCCGTCGATCCGATGCCCATCCCTTCAGATCTCCACTACACGCTGGCGCCCGGCGCGCAGGTTCCGCAGTGGGCTGCGATGTGGGAGCACCTCAGCACCGCCTTTGGCGAAACCCTGAGCGCATTCGCGCGGCTCGGGCCGGGTGACATGCTGTTGGTCTGGGTCGCCGTACTGCTCACTCTCCTGTGCATCCTGGTGGCCCGTCTCAGCCGCGGACTGAGCCGATTCACGGGACGGCAGCTCCACCTCACCACGAGCCTGGCCGATACCGCGCTCGCCGCAGGCTGCCTGCAGCGAGAGATGAACGAGCGGCAGCTGCGGGCCTATGTTGATGTGGCCGCGGTCTCCTTTCAGCGGTTCGCACCGGGTCAGGAGATCATCGTGCAGGTCGAACTGCGCAATCATGGCCTCACGCCTGCGCTGAACCTGATCGCGCAGGTGACGCTCGCCTTCCTGCCGTTTCCGGCGCCGGATCTGCCGGTCCTGGAGGCTCCCTCGCCCGACCTGCTGCCGTCCGTGCTGGCGGCGCGCGAGAGCCGAGCGGTGCTGCAGGGAGTGAGCATCCAATCGACGCCGGGCACGGCGGAGCGTCTGCTCACAGGTGAGCTGGGTCTCTATGTGCTTGGCAAGCTGACCTACGCCGATGTGTTCGGCCGGGAGCACGTCACAACGGTGAGCATGGTCGCGAGCGGCGAGCGGCTGAAGGGACGTCAGCCATTCGTGCGATGCGAGGCTGGCAACCAGTCGTCCTGACGGAGGGCTTCGGCGCGCGCTTCCTGTCGGGTGGAACTCGTCGCGAGCCCCGTTCGGGTCCTTCAGCCGATCCAGCTTCGGAATGCGCCTGAGGTGAGCAGACGCCATCTCGGCATTCCTGCCTTCTCCATCGCAGCTTCGCCCCTCTTCGTATATTGCGATGTCGTGCGGATGAATTTGCGCCGATAAACGTAATCATGTCAGTATTAAAGTTTCGCAATCTTTGTTGACGCAAGCATCGAAGCCACCAACTCTATGGCAAGCGCGCGGAATGGCACCTCGGCTCCGATCTCATGGGATCGGAATTACTGCTCCGCGCGCTTGCTGGTACGGATCTTATGTTCATTCAGGAGCGAGCAGTCATGTCGGTCAAGTCGATTGCGATGATGTTCGGCGTTCTCACCCTGTCTGCCGGCCCCGCCCTGGCCATCACCGTGTCCAACCAGGACCAGCGGGAGCATACCCTCACGGTCGACCGCGGCGTCGAGGAGAAAGATACGAAGATTGTGCCCGGCGCCTCGCTGAAGGTGGATTGTCCGGACGGATGCAGTCTGCGCGTGCGCACCGTCGGCTACGACCGCCCGGCCGAGCCCGGCGATCGCCTGGTGATCCGGGAGGATGGCCTGCTGCATTACGCCAGCGACGACCTGGCAACCGGCAGCGTGCAGGGCAGCCAGGCGGGCGACACGGGAGAGAAAACGGGCAGGGCTTCGTCAAAGTGAGCCGCCCGGTCGGCGGATCGCGCTGATCGCATCCCATTCATCGAAAGCAATCGCGGCGGTGGGCGATCCTGGCGCTGCCAGCAGGAGCATCATCCACCGCCGCGGCCGTCAGCTCCGCATGTCGCGCAGGCGGTCGAGGCGGCTCATCACCGGCGTTACCGCGACACCTCGGATGCGGATCGCAATCGGAACGAGGCCGGCAGCCGCCTCGGCTCTGCCGTGTCAATCGGCCTCACGCACGACGATCTGGAAGGGCCAGAGCGGTCCCGCTCGCGTTCGTCTGGCCTGCGCGCACACCCGGGCGATCGCCGCCGTCGCGTCTTCCTCCGTCGGGTTGACCAGGATCTCCGAGGCCAGCGTCAGTCCGGCTCTCACGACTGCGATTTCCAGCCTCATCGCGCCTCCTCCCCTGTCTCGCCCTGCCGCCCTGGTCACGGGCAGCACGGACCTGCAACGATTGTTGATCCGCCGGGGTTGCCGGGCGCGCTGGCCCCGCCATGTAGACGGCATGGCCGAGCCGGACCGCAACGCTTCCCCGAATGGGCTGCCCCACGACGGCGGACCCATCCTCGACGCCTCGGCCCGGGAGCAGGTGGGACAGCACCTGCAGGCCCTCTACGCGCCCGTGTTCGATGACAGGCTGGATCCCCGCCTGGCTGAACTGCTGCAACGGCTCGGCCACGGCGAAGCCGAGCGGAAGAAGGATCCGGCTGCGGCGCCGCCGAGGCCGGGCGCCCGGTGCAGTCGCTCGGCATCGGGGCGGATGATGCGCTGATCCTGTCCGAGCAGGCGGGGATCTGAGCCGGATGCCGCGGCCGTTGCCGCCGCAGCGCCCCCCGGTAGGGCGGCCGCAGCCCTCCGAGCGATCCGATCGTCGCGGCATGCCGCCCGGCCGGCCGCCTCAGCGCGGAGGCGGCCCTCCGCTTCGCCGACGGGCGCGTGGTCGCGGATACGCGGCGGGAGGATCTGGCTGCCTGAGCGGAGGCGGGCGTCGGAGGCGCGCTCGCTTCAGGACGCTCCCTGCCCGGCCGGCGCGCCGGGCCGGAAGAACAGGCCCGCCCTCAGGCTGTCACCGATCCGGTGTGCCCGTTCGACCAGGGCGGCTGCGATCTCGGGGGCGAAAAGCTCGGCCGCCGTCTCCTCGAACAGGCTGAGCCAGCGGGCGAAGTGATCCGGTCTGAGCACGCCGAGCGCCTGATGCTTGCCGAACGGATTGCCCTTGTAGCGGCCCGTCCTGAGGAGCACCGAGGACCAGAAGTCCTGAATCGTCGCCATGTGCCGGGGCCAGTCCGGGTCGGGGATCGCCGTCGCGAAGACCGGGCCGATGAGCGGGTCGCGCCGCACGCGCGCGTAAAAGGCGTCGAGGAACCGGGCGAGACTCGCCTCGTCGAGGATCTGTTCGGGCATCGTCGGTGGCATGGCAGCAGGAAGCGACTTCGTGTGGGCCGTGTCGCGGTGCGCCCCGGGGCAGAGCGGCCGCGTCACCCGCCCGCGCCGTCTTATATACCAGCGGGCCTCGAAAATGCCCGCCGCTTCTGGTCTCGAAGGCGCGTCGAACCTCGTCGTCAGGCCTCCGGCCCGGCATCGAACCCGTCGAGATCGGGGTCGACGGCCCGCTGCGTGCCGCCATGCCCGATTCACCCGCCCTCGATCCGCCGTGCATCGACGGGGAAGAGTGCTGGGAGACGCCCTGCCGGGATGGTATGGTGCGTGGCTCAGTTGTCCGTCCCCCTTTAGGGAGCCGCCATGCCCTGCTGGCTCTCCGTTCATTGCGGTTCGCCCTATGTCTGAAGGGGCGGCCCTGATCGTCGTTCTCGGCCTCTGGACGGCGATCTGGTTCACCGCCAGCGAGGACGATGGCGCCCAACTCCCGAGACGTGACCGACCCTGGCACATCGATGGGCAGTATGGCGTCGATTATCATGCGTCTGGACTTAAGGGCGAGCCGATTTTCGCCGCGGGCGCACGACGTTTCCTGATCATGCTCGTGGTCGGCATTGCGCTGATTTTCTATCTTGTGATCATATTTCAGCCGATCATTGATGAGTTTATTTTGCTGTAGCCGCACCGACCGCGATCCTGCCGGCGCGGGCGGCGTGATCCCGCGCGAGCGAGTGCCCCGAAAAACGCCCTGGACGCTATCGCCGGCGGGGCGGGCTCATCTGGAGTGCTGATGACGAACGGCCCAACTCTCGGCGCCTCCGCTTGCACCGGGCCGAGGAACCATGCTGAAGAGTTGACGCCGAAAAGCGCTCCCAAAGGCGCTGCGGCAGGTGGCGATGACGGCCGCTCTCTTGCTGGCGCTGGCGGGGCAAGAAACGCCAGCACTGCCGCGGAGCAGCTTTAAATCTCAGGAATTAACTCTACTGAATTCCGGCAAGCAAAAATCCCCTTCTATCTGATTGATTTTGTTCTTGCTCGGCTTCGTGATTCAGCCTCTTCGGTCATTGTGGCTTACGCGCACTAGGATTCACAGAAACGACCGATACAATCAAAGCGCATCACACTGTTGTGAGGATTGGAATCCTGAAGAGATAAAATCGCTGGAGGACGACCAATGGCGACGCCAATTGTTTTCAATGATGTTTTCTACCCTGCTGGCAACCTTGGCCAGGATGTCGACAGACAATCGGCAACGCAGTTTACAGTCAACAATAATGCGCCTCAGGATTACAGCGTAAGAGGTACGGTAAATCAAGTAAACGATGCAGTTTCTTTTACATCGCGAGATGGCACAGACGCAATTACAGTCTATGTCACGAATTTTGATGATGCCGATCATATCGTGTTTACAGAGCAGCCCAATGGCATCGGGCCTGCCTACATTATTTCCAACACGCCGCTGTCTCCTGGAAATACGCTGACATTCAGCGAAACCAATGTCGGTGACTATCATGTCCCGTGCTACATGACCGGCACGCTGATCCGCACGACGCGCGGCGACGTGGCCGTCGAGGAGCTGGCGATCGGCGACATCGTCGTCACCGCCGCCGGCCTCGAGCGTCCGATCAGGTGGATCGGCCATCGTGCCTATACCGGCCGCTTCGCCAACGCCAATCCCGATGTGCTGCCGATCTGCTTCAAGGCCGGCTCGCTCGCCGATGGCACACCCGCCCGCGACCTCTGGGTCTCGCCCAAGCACGCCATGTTCCTCGACGGCTGCCTCATCCCCGCCGTGCATCTCGTCAATGGCGTGACCATCACCACGGCCGAGCGGGTCGACAGCGTCGAGTACTGGCACGTCGAACTCGACCGCCACGACGTTCTGCTCGCCGAGGGGGCGCCCTCCGAGAGCTTCGTCGACGATCACAGCCGCGGCATGTTCCACAACGCACACACCTTCGCGCAGCTGTATCCCGACACGCCGCCGCAAGAGGCGATCTACTGTGCGCCCCGCGTCGAGAGCGGCTATGTGCTGGAAGCGGCACGGCGGCGCTTGGCCGAGCGCGCCGGCCTGCCGGTTCCGGCAGCACGCGTCTTCGGCCCGCTGCGCGGCTCGATCGATCGTTGCGACACCGACGCGCAGGGCGGCGTCACGGTGGTCGGCTGGGCGCAGGATCTGGCCCATCCGGACGGCCCGGTCTGCCTGGACGTGGTGATCGACGGCACGGTCGTGGCCCAGGCCTTTGCCGAACGGTACCGCGCCGACCTGGAAGGGATCGGCATCGGCGACGGGCGCCATGCCTTCAGCCTCACGCTGCCGGAGGCGCTGACGCAGCATGGGCCGCATACGATCGAGGTGCGCCGCTCGGCCGACGGCGCCCCGATCGCGGCCGCCTTGCAGGTCGCGGCCCCGGAGAGGCATGCGGCCTGAGGCGGCCCCGGATATCGACGGCCCGCGATGCGGATGCAGCGGGCCGTTGGCCATCTCGACGGGTCGATGCCGAGCCGGAGGCTTGGAGCGGCTTGGGCGGCCATTCGAGACCGGAACCAACGGGCTTGAACAGGCCCGTTGGGATGACCCCTGCGTCTGCTGCAGCATCGCAGGCTACAGCAGACGCGAGCAATCCATTGCGCGTGAGCCATGCCGCTTCGTAGCCATCTCGACCTTACCTCTCACGAGTGCATCGCCGGATGGGCCTGGGACACCGACGCGCCCGATACGCCGGTCAGCCTCGTCGTGTTCGCCAACGATCAGGTCATCGGCCGCGTTCTCGCCGATGGCTATCGCGCCGACCTCGAACAGGCCGCGATCGGGGACGGCCGCCACGGCTTCACCTTCAGGCCCAGCCCCCCGCTCTCGCCACTGAAGCGCTATCTCATCGGCGTTCGGCGCGAAGGCGATGGCGCCCATCTGGAACGATCGCCTCAGACCCTCGAGCCCTCGACAGCCTTCGACAAGCCCGCGCAGGATGCCATCGCCCAGCTGCTTTCCGCTGTCATCGACGAGGACGACTTTGTCCGGCGGCTCACTTTCTTGACCGATCAGATCGACAGGTTGCGGCAGCGTCATGCTGATTACAGCAGCGGCGCCGAAGACCGTCGGAGGCGACGAGCGCATCAATGGAACGGGAGCGCAGACGGGGCGACCGCCACCAATCGGGATGTCGGCAAGCCTCGTGCGCTTGTCATCGACGAACGGATGCCGTTGCGACATCACGATGCCGGCTCGAACGCCATCCTGTCGCATATCGATTCACTGCAGCGGATCGGTTACGACGTCACCTTCGCTCCGGCGAACCTGCACGGCGATGGCAGCGCACTCGAAGCGGAGGGCGTCGCCTGCTGCCTGCACCCGTGGTACGTCTCGATCGAGGAAGTGCTGAAACGCCAGCGCGATGCCTTCGCGCTCGTCTACATGCATCGCGTCACCACGGCGGGCCGCTACATGGCCCTGGCCCGGGACAACCAGCCGCGCGCGCATCTGGTCTACAGCGTCGCCGACCTCCACCACCTGCGCCTCGCGCGGCAGGCGGAGATCGAGCAGCAGCCGGCATTGCTGTCCCTGAGCGAGCATGTCCGTCTCGCCGAACTTGCCGCCGCCTGGCAGGCGGATGCGGTGATCACCCATTCGACGGCCGAGGCCGCATTGCTGCGTCGGCACATGCCGGCCGGCAAGGTTCACGTCGTGCCCTGGAGCCTTCCATTGCGTCCGACTGCCGTAGCCTGGGCCGGGCGGCGCGGGTTCGCCTTCATCGGCGGCTATGGGCACCGTCCCAACGTCGATGCCGCGCATTGGCTGGTGGACACCGTCATGCCGGCGCTCGATGCCCTCGGTCGCTCGATCCCGTGTTCGCTGGTCGGCAGCAACATGCCGGACAGCCTGCGCAACCTGCGGCGGCACAACGTCGATCCCGTCGGGTATGTGCCCGAGCTGAGCACGATCTTCGATCGCGTTCGGGTGACGGTTGCTCCGCTCGCCTATGGGGCCGGCGTCAAAGGCAAGGTGCTGGACAGTCTGGCGGCGGGCGTGCCCTGCGTGTGCACCCCGGCTGCGGCTGAAGGGCTCGATCTTCCGGAGGCGCTGCTCCGCCATGTCGCCGCGACACCCGCTGAACTGGCCCGCTCCATCTGCACGCTTCACGATGACGAGGCGCTGAACCGCGCCTGCAGCGACGCCGGTCTCAAGTACATCGCAGACAAGGCAAGCGAGGCGCGGCTCGACGAGTCGATGCGGAGCGCCCTGGGCAAGGCGTAAACCGGTTCACGTTGGGCAGTTCCCGCTCGCGATCGCCGGCCCCGTCAGCGGCGTCAGCAAACAAGGATCCGCATCTTTTGTGGGCACGATCTCATGAGAGGAGCGGGTCGATCGGGGCCGAGCGGGACGGCATCATCTGTTCGGGGCGCACCCGCCGGGGCGCAGCCGGGGCATTCCAGTCCGGGATTTCGATCGGGAACCTCTCGTCGATGACGCATCCGTCCAGCTCAACCATCCTCGACACCCTGCTGGCCTTCGCCGAGGAGGCTGCCGCCATGGCTCTGGCCCACCGCGAGGCCGGCCTTGCGGTCACCTATAAGGATGCGGGGCTCGGCCAAGCGCTGACCGAGGCCGATCTCGCCATCAGCCGCCTGCTTCACGACCGCTTCGGTCCGCGACTGATCGAGGAAGAGACGGTCGATGCTCTTGGCCATGCGGCGGCAAGACAGCTCCTTGCCGAAGACGAATGGACCTTCGTGGGCGATCCCATCGACGGGACGAAGCCTTATTCCGGCGGCCTGTCGAGCTGGGGCACGATGGTGGCCGCCTGCCGCAGGGGCTGGCCGCGCGCGAGCGTCATGAGCCTGCCCGCCTGGGCCGACGACCGGGCGGACCCGTTCCGGCAGCTTCCCGCCTCAGACCAAAGCGGCCTGCTCCTCGCGGCGGTCGACGGCGCGGCCTACTGGGCACCGACGCGCGGGGGCCGCCGGACCGGGGAGCTGCAGCCGCTCCGGCCGCCGGAGCGGCGCACGCACCACGTGGGATGGCTGCCCGTCGCCGCACAGCGATACACGCTTGATTACGAACAGGGGTTTTTTCCCTGGAGTGAGAGCAGCGCGATCGCCGACGCCGCGCTCATGGCCCTCGGCCGGCTCGATGCCACATGCCTCAACCACATGCTCTGGGATGCCGCGGCCGTGCTGCCGGTGCTGGAGGCCCTCGGCTTCAGACTCTATCGCTGGCCCGATCTGGCTCCTCCGCCGGCCACGCTGGTCGAGATGTTCGACGATCAGTTCTCCGGCCATGACGCGCTCTGGCTCATCTGCCGGGATGCCGATCAGGCACGGCGCTTCGCGAGGGCTGTGCGCGTGTCCCCGGGCCGCGACCCTTGACCGGATGCTGCCGGGGCCTCACTGGCCGGCCCTGGCCCGGACGCTCCGTGCGCCGCGACAGGGGCGATGCCCGCGCCACGGCGGAGGCGGTCTTCATGGCTCTGGCCGGTCGCTCCGGACAGGGGGCGATGTCAGCGATCGGCCCGCGCCCGCGCAGGGATGACACGCGGAACGGCCTGTCCCGCGCCGTTGCCGACTGACGGGCTGGCGACCTCAGGCCTTGTCTCTGCCGGCCAGGGTGGGGGATGTACCGTCCACGGCGCGCGGGGGAGCCCGCCCGCAATCACGGTTCATCGATGGTCTCATCGAGCAGACGATCCATCCTGGCAACGTCAGGTTCCTCCTGGATCGGTCCAGCAGCCGCACGCTTCACCGCCGCGATGCTCTGCTCGCAATCCTCCTTCCGGAACCATCCCTGCGGCGACACGGCGAGAATTGTCTTGTCACTGTCGATGAGGCGCCATCGCCACTCGGTGCGAATACCGCCACCGGCTTCAGTCTGGAACATCTCGAAGAGCGGATCGTCGCTGTTGGACATGGGACGCTCCTCCTGTTTGAAAACAATCAGAGTAATCAGACGTGGCGCGGGGCGGCAAGCGAGCTGACGCGGGCCGTCGCCGGGCTCAGTCACAAGGCGCTTGCAGGAGCCTGCGGCGCGAGAGCGTCCTGCGCCGCAATGGGCGCCGGTTCGGCGCCGGAGAGCGCGACACGGCAAGACCGTGAGAGCCCTGCCCGATTGATCCGGATCGGCCGATCCGACCGGAGCCGCCACGGCTCTCGAGCATTGTCCGGCCCATCGTGGCGGGGTTGCGTCGATGAGCGACGACACCGCAGGCACGGGTATCACCCCCCGCATCGATTCCGCCGCCCGGAATGGATCGGAGCGTCTAGCCGAAGCAATGGCTGCCATGCATGATCATGGCTGGTCGCCTTCGTCGCGCCTGACAGACTGACGGCGCCTAACCCAGGGAGCCATCCATGTCGACGGATGAGATCGCCCGCCTTGAAGCCCTCGAACGGGCATTCGCTGCCCTGGTCACGCAGCTGCAGGCTGGCGGGCTGGACGTGGCTGCATTCAAGGGACGGTTGCGCGCGCTGGCCGTGTCGAGCACAGAAGCCAGCGGCGATGCCCAGGTCGCCAAGGCGCTGGCTCATCTCGAGCGGCGGATCCCATAACGAACGCATTGCCCCGACAGCGGCGTCGAACCTCCAACCGGGTCACATCGTCGGCGGCCTGAACGGGCGGTGCGTCCCATCCGGAGCTTCACGCATGATCAGCGCCCTGACGCATGCGGGCCGGAACCGTTGTCCATCGGTGTGATTGGCCTGACAGCGACAAGGGAATGGGAGATGCGTCATGCCGACCATGCCTGCGCCAGATCAGCCCTCTCCCCGGCCGAGTCCTGCTGATCCAGCACCAACGCCGGCGCACCCGCCGCAACCCGGAGAGCTGCCGCTGCCCGGTCCTGACGGCCAACCGCCTCCGACGCCGGACACGATCCCGTCACCGGGCGAGCCGGTGGGCATCCCGCCCGGGGCTCCTCCGGAAATTCCCTCCGGCCCCATCGCAGGTTTCGGTCTGAACCGCCGTGATCAGCTCAACCGGGGCTCGGCGGATTCCTCTTGGATGGCTCATCACCCGCCGCGGGCATGAGGGACCTGCCGGCAAAGTCAACGCGTGGGGAAACGCCGGCGTTGATGCGCGCGCCTCTCTGGTCGTGGACGCCTTGAAGGACTCAGAGTCCGTTGGGAAAGGGTGGCCAAGAGAAAATGCGGGATGATAGAGCATGTCTGCTCGTCTCGAATGGATGAATGGCCCCTCCTTGGTCTGGACCGCTGCAAATCGGCCGCGCTATGATCGTCGCAGCCAGAGATACCCGAGTGATATGACGAACGACGAGTGGCTCACCCTGGAGCCACTGCTTCCTGTCGCGGAGGGGATCGGGCGGCCCCGGACCTATCCTATTCGGGACATCATGAACGGCATCCGCTACGTGCAGCGGTACGGCATTCCCTGGGATGCCATGCCAAAGGATCTGCCGCCCGCCAGTCTCTGCTACGATTACTGGCGGTTGCTCACCGATGGCGGCCACATGGACCGGATCAACCATCATCTCGTGATGAGGGATCGTGAGAAGTCCGGGAAAGAAGCCAGTCCAACGCTGGCGATTGTGGATGCCCAGGCGGTGAAGTGTGACGCCCCGCAAGGCGAGCGCGGGTACGATGCGGCGAAACAAGTGCTGGGGCGCAAGCGGCATCTGGCGGTCGACAGCGACGGACGCCTGCTTGCGGTGATGATCACTCCGGCCAACGTTCAGGATCAAGAGGGCGGGATCCCGCTCGTCAAGCGCTTGGTTCGTCTCTGTCCCTGGATCAAGACAATCGTGGTGGACGGTGGGTACAAGGCCCGTTTCATTGAGGCGGTTCAGGCTGGCACGAGCCGTGTCGTGGAAGTGGTCGTACGGCCGCAATTTGGGAAGGGCTTTGTGCTTCTGCCGAAACGATGGCGGATTGAGCAAAGCATCGGCGCTCTCACGGTGTCGCGCCGTCTCAAGCTGGATTACGATACGCTGCTTCACATCTCGGCGGCGGCTATGCTTTTCGCCTCTATAACTCGGCTTCTCGCGTCAATCACTATGAAATGACCCTTTCCCAACGGACTCTCAAGGGGAGACACGCCGCAGCGTTCAGGCAAGCCCCGTCCACTCGGCGGAGAAGATGCGTCAGGGCGATCCTGTGCCGACAATCTCGACACGCAAGATCATCGTCTTCGCCGGACTGATCGGCTTCTTGCTCCCATCCATGATCATGGGGCTCGATCCTCACGCAGCGCGGCAGCTTTCGAACTCCAGGGAGGCGTGCAGAACATCTGCAGCGACTGAGCGTTGGTGCTGATGCCGAGGTGCGGCAGCCGTCACGATGATTGATCCGGCTCCGGGTTGAAGGAGTCGGTGTCGGAGTAGCCGTGATGTCCGATTACAGTCATGCTCGCTCCCGCATGGTCGATGTGCAGATCGCATCGCGTGGCGTGCGCGACAAAGCCGTCCTGGCGGCCATGCGCGAAGTTCCGCGCGAAGCCTTCGTCGAACCCGGCTTCGAGGAGTTCGCTTACGAGGACATTCCGCTGCCCATCAGCGAGGGGCAGACGATCTCGCAGCCCTACATCGTCGCCGCGATGATCGCTCTTGCCGAAGTGGAGCCGGGCGAGCGCGTGCTGGAGGTCGGAGCGGGCTCGGGCTATGCGGCAGCCGTCCTCAGCCGCATTGCCGAGCGGGTCTACGCGATCGAGCGCCATCCCTCGCTCGGCGAGCAGGCCAGACGGCGTTTCGACAAGCTCGGCTATGGCAATATCGAGCTGCGCGTCGGCGACGGCACCCGCGGCTGGCCCGAGGCCGCGCCGTTCGATGCGATTCTGGTCGCCGCCAGCGGGCCGGATGCGCCGCGCGCCCTGAAGGAGCAGCTCGTGATCGGCGGCCGCCTCGTGATTCCGGTCGGCAGCGACGAGCGCCAACAAACCCTGCTCAAGGTGACCCGGACCTCCGAGACCGACTACGAGGAAGAGGATTTCGGGCCGGTCATGTTCGTCCCGCTGATCGGCGAGCAGGGCTGGTCGGAAGACGGTCGGCGATCCGCGAGCCGTCATGTTCCGGGACAGGCGCGGGGAGAGACCCTGCCGCAGATGATTGCCAAGGCCGCCGAGCCGCTGCCGGACCTCGATGATCCAGCCTTCGGGCGCCTCTTCGAGCGCTTCGCCGACCGGCGGATCGTGCTGCTCGGCGAAGCGAGCCACGGCACGGCCGAGTTCTATCGGGCGCGGGCGGCCATCACCCGGTCCCTGGTCGAGCGGCATGGATACACGATCGTAGCGGTCGAAGCGGACTGGCCGGACGCGGCCGCGGTCGACCGCTACGTCCGGCACCGCTCCGCGCGCGCGGCTGCGGAGCCGCCGTTCCAGCGCTTCCCGACCTGGATGTGGCGCAACACCGATATCGCGGACCTGACCGCCTGGATGCGCGCGCGCAATGCCGGCCTGACCGATCGCACGAGACAGGTCGGCTTCTACGGGCTCGATATGTACAACATGCGCGGCTCCATCGCGGCCGTGCTGGCCTATCTGGACAAGGTCGATCCCGAGGCCGCCAAGGTCGCCCGGGAACGCTACGGCTGCCTGACCCCCTGGCAGAAGGAGCCATCGACCTATGGTCGCGCGGTGCGGACGGCCGGCTATCGGAAATGCGAGGAGGCCGTGATCGCCCAGTGCCGCGAGCTTCTCGCGAAGCAGCTCGAATATGCGAGCGACGACCGCGACAGCTTCCTCGATGCTGCGCAGAACGCGCGCCTGATCGCCTCCGCGGAGCGGTATTACCGCATCATGTATTACGGCGGCGCGGAGTCCTGGAACCTGCGCGACACGCACATGGTCGAGACGCTCACCCACGTTCTCGACGCACGCGGCTCCGGCTCGAAGGCGATCGTCTGGGCCCACAACTCGCATATCGGCGATGCGCGCTACACGGATATGGGCTTCGTGCGGGGCCAGTTGAACATCGGCCAGCTCTGTCGTGAGCGCTTCGGCGACGCGGCCGCGCTGATCGGCTTCGGCACCCATACCGGCTCCGTCGCGGCCGCGACGGACTGGGATGGCGATATGGAGATCAAGCGGGTTCGCCCCTCGCACCGGGACAGCTACGAACGGCTCTGCCACGATTCCAATGTGCCGCGTTTCCTCCTGGATCTCCGCAAGGGGCAGCACGATGCCCTTCGCCACCGGCTGCTGGAACCACGGCTGGAGCGGTTCATCGGCGTGATCTACCGGCCCGAGACCGAATTGTTGAGCCACTATGCGGATGCATCGCTGCCGCAGCAATTCGATGCCTATGTCTGGTTCGATGAGACTGCGGCCGTGACCCCGCTCGGACCCGAACACGCCAAGCCCGGCGTGCCGGACACCTACCCGTTTGGGCTGTAGCGCGATGCTTCGCGACATCGGCTATGTTCTCGACAAACTCGACTGGATGCGCCGCGAGCGGATCTGGCCCAACGGGCTGCGCTATCTCTGGACCGATGCCTTCGGGGTGGTGCTCTACGTCTCCCTGTTCCGGGAACTCGGCGACCAGCATTGGCTGCGCGAGGCCGAAACACTGGTCGGCGAGGTTGAGCGCGTGCTCGGGCGACCGCGCGGGGTCCGGATCGGGGAGGCTCCGGATCGGGACGGGCAGTACTTCCATTATCTTGCCATGTGGCTCTTCGCGCTGGCGCGGCTGGGCGATCTCAAACCGGAGTACCGCAACCGCGGCATCGCGCTCGCGCGCGACATCCACCCGGCCTTCGTGATCCCGGGCCGTGGTGTGTTCTGGAAGGCGGAGGAGGACCTGAGCGGCCCCTACCCGGGTTACGGGTTCGGTGCCATGGACGCCTATGGCGGCTACGTGTCCTATCGCCTCCTCGACGAGGACGCCCTCGCGGCGGAGATCGCCCAGATGCGGGATCTGATCGAGCAGGATTGGCGCCGCCTCGACATCGATCAGGATCTGGGGCTCGGCATGATGCTGTGGCTTGCCCACTTCTTTCCCGACGAGCCGTGGGCAAGGGCGCAGACGGCGCGCTCGCTCGCGACGCTTGACCGAATGTGGGTCGACCCGCCCGGCTACTTCAGCCGCGCTCCGGCGCTGCGCACCGCGAAGTTCGCCTTTGCCAATTACGGTGTCTCGGTCGGCCTTCAGGCCGCCGCGGCTTGGCCCGACCGGGTTTCGCGGCTGAACGCCTTTTTCGAAACGTGGCGGTCCGGTGACGAATACGACCGCGAGGCGATCACCTGGGTGATGGCCTGCACGTCGCACCTGCCCGGTGCGTTTCTCGCAACGGCATGAGAGGAGACGAGCATGGAGAAGGAGCGCGGGGAGCGAATCCGCAGGCGTGCCTACCAGATCTGGGAGGCAGAGGGTCATCCTCACGGGAGGGACAGAGCGCATTGGGACCAAGCCGAGCGGGAACTCGGCGCGTCGGCGAGCACCGCGGTCGAGGCGGTTGAGACAGCAGAGGAGGTCGGCGGTGCGACCGAGAGACCCGACGAGGTTCCGACGCGGTCGGAGGTCGCGGGATCGACGCCCGCAGAAGCAGCCGCAACCTCGCGCAAGCTCTCCCCGCAATCTCCCCCCGACGAAAAAACCAAGAGAAAGCTGCCTGACGGCAACAAAAAGTAACCGTAGCGATTATTTACAATAATGAGTCTCATAATCTAAGTTATTTCGCTTTCTATCCTTCCAATTGTGCGGCGGCTCATGGCGAGGCAGGTCCAGGTCTCAGTAGCAGACAGGCGCTACCGAGCCTTTCGGTGGCGGGATCGGGCAATCCGCGCCGCGATCACGTGGCCCGCCGTTCCCGGCCTCTCACGCCGGAGGGCTGATCGGCATGGTGCCGTTTCTGCAACAGCAGGCATAAAATGGTGCCGGTCGGGATTACCGTCCACCCTTTCGCCCCGACCAGAAAACCGCGTCGACCGAGGCGGATAGCCTGTAGCTTATAAGTCTTATTGTAATACTTCAAAACTGGCGATGTGAATCGTCCATTTCCGGGTCTTGTCCGCAGATCAGGGACGCATAGAACCCGCCGGCGATTGATAATGCGCTGATCGGTTGTTGGCGGCCATACAATGGAACATTTCCAGAGATCTCGTCGAGCCAGGTTCCTGCTGGCGTCGGTGCCGGCCGCGTTGATGGGTGCGGCCGTGGCACGGGCGCAGTCGGACGTATCCGCACCGTCGCCGGACACCATTGCCCTGGAGACCATCGACATCGCCGGCAGGTCGGGCGGCGCGGCAAACACGGTCGGGTATCTCACCCGCCGCACCTCGTCGGCGACCAAAACGGATACGCCGCTGATCGACACGCCCCAGTCGATCACGATCGTGACCCAGGAACAGATCCGCGACCAAAATTTTCAGAACCTGACCGATCAGCTCCGTTATGTGCCGGGTGTCATTCCCGCTCAGGGTGAGAGCAACCGGGATCAGGCCATCATCCGCGGTCAGAACACCAGCGCGGATTTCTTCGTGAACGGGATCCGTGACGACGTTCAATATTACCGGGATCTCTACAATGTTCAACGTGTGGAGGTCCTGAAGGGGCCGGACTCCCTGATCTTCGGCCGCGGCGGGGGCGGCGGCGTGATCAACCGCGTGCTCAAGGAGGCCGATGGCCTGCGGATTCGCGAGATCGGCGCGGGCGGCGGCCAGTTCGGCGACAAGCGCGTGACCGTCGACGTCGGCGACCGTTTCAGCGACAGCGCCTTCTTCCGCCTCAACGGCATGTTCGAGGACAGCGGCACCTACCGCCAGTTCGGCGAGCTGACGCGCTACGGCGTCAACCCGACCATGACCTTCCTCATCGATCCGGTCACGACGCTGAAGCTGTCCTACGAGTACTTCCATGACGATCGCTTCCCCGATCGCGGCATCCCCTCGCAGTTCGGCCGACCCTATCGCTACCGCCAGAACATCTCGACCTTCTTCGGCAATCCCGAGGTGAACTTCACCAAGGTCGACGCCAACATCGCGACCGCGACCTTCGATCACCTGTTCGACAGCGGCGTGCAGATGCACAGCCAGCTGCGCTTCGCCGATTACGACCGCTTCTACCGCAACACTCTGCCCGGCAGTGCGGTCAACAACGCGGGGACGGCGGTCACGATCACGGGCTACCGCAACGAAACCGACCGGACCAATTACTTCAGTCAGAACGACTTCATCTACAAGTTCCTGACCGGACCACTCAAGCATACGCTGCTTGGCGGTTTCGAACTCGGCTATCAGGAAGGGCTCGTATTCCGGCAGACGGGTTTCTTCGGCAGCAATCTCGCGACGAGCGTCGTCGTGAACCCGCTCGCGCCGATCACCCGCGTGCCCGTCACCTTCCGCAACAACGGCACGACGGACGCCAACAGCCGCTACAGCCTCGGTCTCGCCGCCGTTTACGCCCAGGATCAGGTCGAGGTCACCGACTGGCTGCAGCTCATCGGCGGGCTGCGCTACGACCATTTCGACTTCGCGTCGACCGACCAACGGACCCTCGTCACGAACGCCCGCATCGACAACCTCGTCTCGCCACGTGCCGGCATCGTGCTCAAGCCGTTGCCGAACTTGGCATTCTACGGCAGCTACAGCGTCTCCTACCTGCCGAGCTCGGGCGACCAGATCGGGGCCTTCACGCCGGGACTGGTCATCGCCAAGCCCGAGGAATTCGAGAACACCGAGGTGGGCGTGAAGTACGACGTGTCGCCCACCTTCCAGCTTACGGCCGCCGCGTACAACCTCGACCGCAGGAACCAGCGTCTCGCCGATCCGAACAATCCGGGTTTCTTCATCCTCTCGGGGCGGACGAACACGCAGGGCATCGAGATCGGCGCCAACGGCTACGTCACCGACTGGTGGCAGATCGCGGGCGGCTATGCCCTGACCGATGCCCGCATCGAAAGCGCAACCTCGGCCACGATCGTCAAGGGCAACACCGTCGGCCTGGTTCCGTTCAATTCCGTCTCACTCTGGAACAAGTTCGCCGTCACCAAGGAGTTCTCGATCGGCGTCGGTTACATCTATCAGACGCATACTTTCGCGAGCTCCGACAACACGGTTCGCTTGCCCGGATACAATCGGTTCGACCTCGGGTTGTTCTATGAAGTCAACGAGTCGGTGCGTGCCCAGATCAACATCGAGAACCTGTTCGACCGGCGCTACATCTACACGGCGGATAACAACAACAACATCACGCCGGGTGCGCCACGCACCATTCGGGCTCAAGTCATCGTTCGGTTCTGAGGACCATGAAAGATGCGGCTCGCGCGGCATCGGGCCGCCGGTCCGGCCCGAATTGTCGATGTCAAGCCAGAGGCTTCTCGAAGAGATTTGACGAAGATTTGAGCCCGGATCCAACGGGCCTTGCCAAGGCCCGTTGGCATCACGATCGTCATGCGCCTGCCCCCTCGGGTCCGAGCTGAGCAGGCTGGTTGCAGCCCCGCACACAGCAGGGCCGGTCACTCAACCAGGCCGGACGAATATTTGAATCCGACGGGCAATACATTCGAGTAAGCGTCGAAGTTAAAGGTCACAGAACCATTGTAACTTACCCGCCCCGCGATGACGTAGCCGCTCTTGGCCACATCACTGATACTCCCGGATCCCGTCATGCTCAAGGTCGAGGTCGGCAGGTAGATCGTTCCATCCATGAGGATGTCGGGACTGCCTCGCACCACGCTCGTCGTCGTTGCGGCCGCGCTGCGCGACTGAAAAATCAACAGCCCGCGGTAAGGTCCCGAACTGGGCGCCTTGAGGTTCACCGTACCTGATGCCGCGAACTTCAGGGTCGAGTTCGCATCCAGAAAGATCGTCACTCCCGAACCCACGAGCGAAGCGTTCTGCAGCAATTCGACCGTGGCATTCTTGAAGTAGTACAACCCAGGCTGCAGATAGAAATCGCCGTTTCCATTCAGAGTGATCTTGCCGCAGTAAGTCACGTTGGACGGCAACGTCATCCCGGAACCCGTGTTGAGGCCATTGTAGTAGCAGCCGGCCGTGGGCTGCGCCGGCTCCGGGATGTCGGCCAGAGGGTCTGGAGCCGCGGCGCACTTGGTGATCGGCTTCGGGCTGAAACTCGTCCCGGAATAGCCGCCGACGATACAGAAGGAGCGTGCCTGCGCGGTGCTGTTGTTGCCGACCGTGGCTGCCGTGGCGGAGGTGGAGTTTACCTGCACGCCGCAGTTCGGCACGGAGAGCCGGCCCGTCCCCGACACGCTCAGAGCATCCGAGGCCGATGGGTCCAGTACGAGAAAGCAATAGGCCGGCGAGAACCGGACCGCCACGGCGCTGACGGAAATGTCAGGGGTCGACCACCCCAGCGCCTTGGCGAAAGCCAGCACGACAGGGTTGCCATGCGCCTGATTGCGGGATGCGGTCACCTGCACCGCATTGGCCGGGGTCGCTCCGGGCGTGAATGATTTGGCAGCGGAATTGTAGGATCCGAACCGAACGTCGGAGGCCGCCGTAACGGTGCCAGCTCCGGTTCCGGCGTTGTCGGCTGCGATCGACAGAGCGCGGTCGAGGGCTGTGGTCGTGTCCGGCAGGACAGCGACCGCCGCGAGCGAGGCTGCATCGGCCGCAACCTTCAGCCTGTGCTTGACCAGCTGTAACGTCGAGAGGTCGATTGCCAGGGCTGCGATCCCGAGCCCGATGGGCAAGAGCAGGCTGGCAAGCACCGTGATCTGACCAGATCGGTCGCGCAGAAGGCGTCTCATGTGCCAGGCTCCTGCTGCATGCTGACCTTGGCGTGCAGGACCACGCCGCCATAGGCCCAGCTCAGAAGAGTGGTGGGGGTCGCGACCTTGGCGGAGAAGGCAACTTCCGTCGTGAAGCGGTTGCTGCTCGGGTCCGTGGGGGCGGTCTGGGTGACGTTGACCGTCGTGCCTGCGGCGACCCAGCTTGGAAGCTGCTGGATGACGGCGCTAGAGGCCTGAGCGGCTGAGATGCGGTTGGTGGCGAGCCGGCGCGTGACATCGCGCGCGGCGCTCTCGGCGGCATTGAGGGTGTAGATCATGATGCCGAACTCGATGATGCCGAAGCCAAGCACAATCAGCACGGGTGCAAGCAAGGCGAACTCGACGGAGTTAGTCCCGTCTTGATTGTGGGGGAAGCTCCTTCGATGCCTCATCAGACCGCCATACGGGTTGAGGATTGGTCCAGGCCTCAACGATTAGCTTGCAGCTCTGACTGATGCCCGAACGCTATCAATCACATTTTAGGTTCTTTTGCTGCATTGCCGCGATATGACCGGCATACCTTGAGCTCAATATCGGCGAGAACCTGCAGCCGGAGACCCATGCAACAAAAGCGGCTGGTGGTATCGATGAAACCCGCAGATTCAGGGCGGCCTGGGGACAGAAACTCGCCAACCGTTCGATGCAGGCCGCCACGGCATTGGTCTGGATTGAAGCTCCGCTGTTCGCCCCGCAGCGGTCTTTCGCCCTACGGCTCCGCAAAGGGCTACGACGGATCACCCGCTCCACTCGTTACAAACCAGTTTCATCCATGTTCAAACCGTCACGATGATGGCGAGCAACAACTATGAACTCTTCCGCAATGGCGTTTTCGATGAAATCCCTTCTGTGAGAAGCGTGAGGCCGTTGCTGTCGTTGCGAGTCGTCACGGCGTCGGTCTGAGCTCGCTCTTCGGATATCCCGGGCAGTGCTTCTGCGCGGAAGCGCAATCGTTTCGTCTCTCGATCTTCTCCTTGATGCCGAAGCTCGCCGGCCACCAGCTCAGAAGCACGCCCTTGCAAGAGCTCAACGCGGGCCGGCCGCTCCTGACATGGGGGGCGATGTCCACGACCGACCCGCGGTCCCGCTTCGCTGGGGGGACAGGTGCGGAACGGATCAATCATGAACAGGTGATGTTGCTGGATGATGTGCGGGCCGGGCATTTGTCGTGAAGCCCCCATCGCCCAGCCCGCAGCCCCGCACCGAGGAAGCGATGTGCAGAGCAGGCCGAGCTTGACCATGTTGTGTTTCTGGCGTGTGTGCAACCTTCCGGCCGCAATTGCTCGATGTCGTTTGCCATCTCGACGCATCGCCTCGGCATCCGACTGATCAATATCCCCCTTCATCGTCCGGCAATAGCAAGATTTTTGGCCTCACCTGCCGTAATTGCACCTGCCGCTCTGACATTAATTGTTAGACTGTGATACTGATCTGCTTACGCAACTGCGTCGCTTGCAGATCGAGGCGATATCGATGGCCTCACGGCTTGCCGATCTGTACTTCCAAGCCGTTGTCTCGGCGATCGTTTTCGTCTTCCACCGGATTTTCGCCGCTGCGGAGGCGCTCGACAGCGCCTGGTCGATCTGGGACGAGTCGTCAGCCCCGCCCGTGATTTCCTGTATGGCGGCTGAGCCGGAAGGAGCAGGTCCGGGCACGGATCGACGAACTCGCCGGGATCGGCTTCGCCACCCTGCTGGACTGCGGGCGGGTCCGGACGGCGATCGCCGTCCGGAAGCAGCTCTCCAGCTGGCCGAGCTTCGGCTGGGGCCGACGCGCTGGGCCGCGGGGCTCACGGCCTGACTTCCCGTGCGCCTCCGGGCTCTGCGGCGCAGACACCGGAGAGAGACCATGACGAAGTTCCTGACGCCGGGCGTGGTGACCGGCCTGCTCTCGGGCGCGGCGATCGGCGTCAGCCTCGCCGGCAAGCCTGCGCTCTCCGCATTCCTGAACGCCCCCTCCACCGCGGTGAACGCGCTGGCGGCCCTCGGCGCGGTCGGCGCGCTCGCAGCCGGCCTCCTCAAGGGCGTGTGCCCGTAATCCTGGCGCTCTCCCCGCTCTCGGGAGAGCGCCTCCTGCCGGTCCTCATGGCACAGCTAAATCGAACCTGACCTGCGTGGAAGCCGCCCCGCTCCTCATGCTGAGGTGCAGGCGATCGAAGATCGCGCAGCCTCGAAGCACCCCGGACCGGTGATCCCAGCCACCCGGAGCTTGGGACGAGCGGTCCGGCGTGCTTCGAGGGCCGGCGTAGCCGGCCACCTCAGCATGAGGGCTGGGTTGGCTGCCCCAGAAGGGAGCGCTCGGTCAGCCGGTTTCATCCATCAGGGTCGGCAAAGGCCGGTGGCGAAGTGATGCCAACGGCTTGAGGCTGCTGACGCAGCGGGACGTTGACCTGTCTCGAATTCCCGATGCCAAGCCAAAGGCTTTCTGATGAGGCTTGGCGACAATTCGAGACTGGAACCAACGGTCCTTCTCAAGGCCCGTTGATCGTATGGACGGGATAGAAGCAAGGCAGCAGGACGCCCGACCAGTCGCCGCGGTGCCGGAGGTGGCGGCGGCGAGGAGTGGCCGCCGCACACAGCATCAGGCGAGGTGCATCCGCAGCATGATCGAGAGGCCGAAAGCCAAGGCAGAGCCCGCCACGACGACGCCAATCCACAGAGCGCGCCGAGGGAGCTGCGGCGATTGCGGCAGGCTCGGCTCCACCACCACCGTGAAGAACTCGATCTGGCGATCGGCGATCATCCGGGCCCGCTCCCGCGCGGCGATGACGAGCCCGTAGAAGGTCTGAGCGTTCTTGCGGTCGACGTTGAGCTGCTCGAAGCGCGTCAGCGCGTCGGCGAGGACCTTGTGCTGGCTGGGATCCTGGGTCGTCGCCTCGCTCTCAAGGCCAGCGATGGTGGCGTCGAGCTGGGCGATCTGCGCCTTCAGGTCCTGGATGCTGCGCGCGTTGTCCTTCAGGTCGCGCTGCAGCAGCGCCAGCTTCACCGCGAGGTTGATGCGCTGCTCGCGCACCTGGGCGATCATCTTGACATTGGCTTCGTTGGTCTTCTGAGCGTCGAGCACGCCGGCGCGGTTGCGTAGGCCCCACTCCACAATCTGGAGTTCGGTGAGGCGGCCCTCTGCGCGCTGAAGCGCGTGGTCGCTCTCGGCGAGCGCATCCTGGCGCGCCTTGGCCGTGAGCTCGTTCATCCTCCGCTCGCTCTCGGTGAGGATCGCCTTGCTGATCGCCACCGAGTCGTGGGGGTCGAACGCGTTCACCGTCACCGAGATGATGCCGGACGTGCCTTCGACCTTCACCGCGACGCGGCTGCGCCAGTAGCGCACCAGCTTCTCGATCGACCGGTCGGGATCGAACCGCGAGAACCAGTCGATGGAATCGCGGGAGAACATCTCGCGCAGGGGCAGCTGGCGCTCGATCGCCTCAACCATCTGCCGGCTCGTAATGTACTCGGAGGCAAGATGCGTGTCTTGGGCGATCATCTGATTGAGATTGCCGGCCGCGCCTCCCCCATCCTTGTTGTGGGTCGCTTCGGTAGCGCCGAATGCCGGGCGGATCGCGAAATTCACTTCTGTGACATAGCGGTCCGACAGGTAGAACCCGAACACGGCGAGCCCGATGAGGCAGGGCAGCACGACCAGGGCCACGAACAGGATCGGCGTGATGAAGTCGCGGCGCCGCAGCGCCCGTGCCTCGCGGAGCTGCTGGCGCGGGTCGTTGTAGCGCGACACGCGCGCCATCTGGCGCAGCGACTCCGAGACCAAGCGTGAGCGCTCAGCCGGATTGAGCGGCTGGCCTGTCGGATTGCGGGCGTCGACCGTCATGCGGGAGGATTCCGGTTCAAGCTCGAAGAGCGGGACGGCGGGTTGGGCGCGGCCGGCCTACTGGTTCAGGCGCTGGTAGACCTCGATGGCATCGTTGATGTCCGAATAGATCACCGCCCGCCCGTTCGCCAGCACGATCCCTTCCATGCTGTACCGGCACAGCATGTCCAGAATATGGGAGCGGTCGGACACGCAAAGCGACAGGCTGGCGAGCCCGCGGCTCCATGCGAGGACGGCGGGAGACCGGGTGTCGAGATTGGGGGAATCGGCCCTCGTGACGCGCCTCGGGCGCACGAACATCACGCACCAAGTTGTCCAGAGCAGTGTCTAGAAACCGAGGTCCGGGAGCCAATCTGCGATGTAAGTGATTGATTTGATCTGGCTGGGGGACGTGGATTCGAACCACGACTAACGGAGTCAGAGGCACCTTGTATCGGTGATACTTCAAGCACTTAGGCCCTTTCCAGCGCGTCTAACTCGAATCCCGTTCATTGCAGAATTCGGGATTTTGTCTAACCCGGAGAGGCCTTCCCAGATGCCCGAATTCCCCTCTCAGCCCCTCATGCCCGCCCACGTCTGGCAGCTCTATGGCGAGATCAAGGCCTGCCGCGACGGCGAGGCTATCGCGCTGATCGACCGCAACGGCTTCAAGGTCTGGAGCCGCCACGACCGCGACCGGGCCGGAACTGGCAGCCCGTGCCGAAGGCCACGAATCACTCCCACAGCTCGGGCCTCCGGCTGTTCGACAACAGGCTGGTGAGGATGGAAGGCCGGCGTCTGGTGCTGCTCGAGCAGCGGCAAGCCTCCGCGGAGTGAGGCCGTCCACAGACTGCGCCGTGATGATAGCCGGCGGGTGTTGGCGCGCGGCCTCGCCCGCAGGCCGCGTCCCGCCATGTCCGACTCGGCCACGCTCAACGCCCCCTCCCCCACCGTCCTCGAATGGAGCCGCGGGCTCGCCAGTCTGTCACCGGGCCAGCCGCCATGCCCCGGGTTCAGGCCAGACGAATGGGTCGAGACGCTGGCGAACTGCCGACGGTTCGTGAACGATTTCGGACCTGAGGCTGACCGGCTCGGCTGGGCGCTTTGACGCTGTTTGGGGTCCACCCTTAGTCCGGCGCGAATCGCAGCGACTGGTCGGGCGTGCTGATGCCGTGCACCGACCCGGTCCTGGAGGTGCGGGCCGACTACCTGAAGAAACACCTCTGGACGATCCGGGGGCACAAGCCGTGGCGGTACTGCGGGATCCCAGTGTGAGAGTTCGGGACCGCTGACCAGCCCACTATCGGTGAGTTCTACGAGTCCACCGCCAGCGAGCAGGCAGCGATGCCAAACGTTGGCTACCCTCAATCTGCGTGAACGTCAGAAGGCGTTGGCTGACGCGGGTGGCCTCGGCGCGGATGGGCTCGACGAGATCAACCTTCCGCATCGATTGCCGTGCTCGCGCAGCGCGCTGGCGGTGGTATCTGCTTGAACGATCGGCGCTGATCACGGCGCTCGGGCATCCGCAGGCTCGAGAAGCCCTATGTGCACCTCGCGCGCCCTACGTGACCGACACGATCAGCCGGACGGCGCCGGATCTGTTGATTCGTGTCGGCAGCCGAGTACCTATTCCGATTTTGTAGACTGCCTCTGCGCCCTTTGATTCCAGTAAGCGCACTTCAGCGGTATTCTTCTATCCTTCGGACGCTTGTCGAAGCGGAGCACCTCGAGAAGGGTCCATGCCCGACCACGCACGTCAGGGATGCCACGAGCATTCAGAACTGCGGCAATGTCCGCAGGATCGGAGATCCCCCCTGCGCGCAGCTCCTGGGTAACGATCGCAACCCGAGCCGCGTGATCAATCCGATTTATGAGGCGCTGGTAAATCGGGTCACCTCTCAGCATGGGAGGCCATACATAGCAATAGACCCACACTGACAACAGTGTGGGTCTTGCTCAGGCAGAAGCCGAAGAGCTGATCAGTACTTGCGGATAATCGGTGCCGGAGCCGGCGCCGGAGCCGCAGCTGCCGTGTAGAGCGGGACGATGACGCGGCCCCACACTTCGGTGTTCTCGCCGCGCGGGAGAGATGTGACGACGTCGCGGGCGGCGTAGACCTGGGCCGTGAAGGGTCCGAAATCGTAGCCGATGAGACCGCCGAGGGCGAAGCGCCCCCGACCCGGGCCGCCATTGATGATAGCGGCCACGCTTCTGGCGCTGATGTCGAAGTTGTAGGTGCCGTAGCCGATCGCACCAATCTCGAACTTGCCGAACTTCTTCGTGGCGGTAAGGTCGAGGTTCAGCGCGTCGGAGATGATGAACGGACCGCGGGTGTTACCGAAGCCCGGCGTGTTGAGGCCGGGGAACTTGGCTGGCGAGTCATAGATATTCGCCGTCAGGTTCGCCGTCAGGTTCCAGCCATCGCCGGTGTAGCTGCCCGCGATGCCGAAGCGGTAGGTGTTCGAGGCGAGCTGCGGAAGGACGGGCGCGGCGACGAAGGCACCGGCGTTGTTCACCAGCACGCCGCGGTCGCCGTTCAGTTCGTTGAGGTAGGCGCCGCCGAGCAAGCTGACGCCGAAGTTGTTGCCGAGATCGAACGCCCAGATGCCGCCCACGAAGGTGCCGACGTTGATCGACAGGTCGCGGATGCCATTGGGGCCGCCGTTCTTGCCGAACGCAAAGACGGTAGGCGGAGCAACTACCGCCTCAATCCGGCCGCCGAGCGGCTGCCACGGCGTCGACCACACGAGGACCGGAATGTTGACGCCGACATCCACCGGCAAGGCGCTGGGCCCCGTGTCCGGCGTCATCCGATACAGGAAAGTGTCGATCGCATAGACACCTTCAGGCAGCGGAGCGCCGACGGCGAGACCGACCTGCTCACCAGGGACTGTGGTAGTCTGGGCGTACGATACTGTCGCCGTCATACCCATCGTCAGCGCAGCCGCGCCGGCAACAAGCCAGTTCTTTGTCATTTGGCGTCCCACATCTGAATTTAAGGCGTCCGCCCCGTAGCCCCGGCTCGATGTCTCTGATCGACTATTAGGTCGCGATCTTCTTAGACAGCGTCCGAGCGCCCCCTTACGGCCCTACCTCGTGTCTGAACGATTCGAATATCCTACAGCTTTGCGCGAAAGGACAGCCGGAATAGCCTAGCTCGATGGCATCGGCGCCTCAGCGTGGCAGAAATGCATCATTTTTGCGGCACCGCAGTATCGGGGATTATCACCGCTGCAAGCTGGATCCGCAGCTGACGACAGGTGGCAATCGGGGGAAAGACCCGGATCGGCCTGACGAGCGCGTGCCGCTTTCGACTTTTGTCTCGCAAGCTGCCCGGATTCGGTGTAGTTCACAGAAGTGCCGCGCCGAGCCCGCCCCCGCGTGTCGGCGTCGGATGGCGGACCGGGTACGAACAGTCTGAACAGCTTCCTTCGCCCGGTCCGCCTTTTTCCCAGCTGATTTGGATGCCGTTAGGCGCCAGCTTCACGCCGAGGCTCAGGCCGGGCTTCGAAGCGGTATACCGGAATACAATACGGGTTGCGCAGTAAGGTGCGCATCTCGGCGAGGCGCCCTCTGGTCGCCATACGTACTCACAGATTGCGCGGCCGCCGTGCACACAGCTGGCGATAATGCGCTGCACGCCGGCGATAAGCCGGCACTCGACACCGGACATGATCTAGCGAGTTGAATTCGCCCACATTCTAGCTTCCATCGGCGATGACGCTCTCTACCTCTCGCCGCGTCACTGTTGCGAATTTGCACTAGCAGAATCGGGTACGGTCACGCTTAGTGGTGGGGTAGGCCCCGGTGATCCTGGGCCGCGAAGGGGATCCGCGTAAATGTTGAAGAAGCTTCTGCTCGCAAGCGCAGCAGCGACCGCCTTGTCGGGCGCTGCTTCGGCTGCCGACCTGCCGCGTCGCGTCGCTCCGCCGCCGGTGATCGCGCCCGTTCCGGTCTTCACTTGGACCGGGTTCTACGCCGGTTTCAACGTCGGCTACGGGTTCGACGCGAGCGACAACCGTGGACCCACGGTGATCGGCGTCGGCCCGGCGACCGGCCTGGTGCCGCCCGGCGCTACCGCAGTCATCGCCTTCACGGGTAACAGAAACCTCGAAGGCTTCGTCGGCGGCGGTCAGGTCGGCTACAACTATCAGTTCACGCCGGGCTCGGGCGTTGTTGTCGGTATCGAGGCGGACGCTCAGTTCGCTGACTTCGGCCGTGATCGCAATCGGTTTATTGTCGCGACCAATCCGGCGGCCCTGGGTGGCGTGGCGGCCCAGCAAGTGTTCAACCCGAACGGTCTGGCGGGCCTTGACTGGTTCGGCACGGTGCGCGGCCGGCTCGGCTACGCCTTCGATCGCGTGCTGTTCTACGGCACCGGCGGCTTTGCCTATGGCGGCGGCGGCGGCCGCGACTTCGGCCTGCCCAACCGTGACGACTTCCAGACCGGCTGGACCGCTGGCGGCGGCATCGAGTACGCGCTGCCCACCGACTCGTTCCTGAACTTCTTCCGATCGAACGCCGTGACGCTGAAGGTCGAAGGTCTGTACGTGAACCTGGACCGCGGCCGGGGCCTAAACGGTGCCTTTGCTGTCAATAACGCGGGCACGCTCATTACGGTGGCGAGCCCGGGCGTGGTCGTGGTAAACAACGGCCTTCTGCGCCGCGACACCGAGTTCGCGGTGGTTAGGGCCGGCCTGAACTATAAGTTTGGCACCTGGTAGTCTGGAGCCGAACAAAGTTCGGCTTAAGCGTCCCCAGACCCCGATCAAATCTGGCCGCTTGGCTGAACGGCGCCCCGGGTCCTCCCGGGGCGCTTGCTTTTTTGAGCTTGATGCTGAGCGATGGACAGTCGTGGAAGGTGAAACGCCAGCGGCTGGCAGCACGAGCCTACCCCGACACGACTCGTGTGCAACTCACTGAATATGAAGGAAAAAGCCCGCCACAGCAGAACTGGGCAGGCTGAGGGTACGTAGAATAGAACCGTCAACAGAGAAGCATATCTTCCGCCGGTTGGAAACTAGGCGGGTTGGGTTGGGCATACCTACCAAATCGCGCTCTGCGGGCTGCGCATGGCCGTTTCGTGGAGGCGCACCGCTCGCAGATTGCCCTTGCCCACCGTGAAGCCGCGTCGGAGTTCGCGGACATGAGGGGCACCGTTTCGCCAAAGAACCGGACGCGAGAACGCCGGCGGTCTCATCCAGCACCCACCGCATTCAAAGGCCCATCGCCATCTTCCGAGTGACGACCGCAGGAGCTGATCCGTGAGACGTCGTGCCCCCCGTCGCCCGCACGACGAGCACGTGAGCGCCGCCCTTTCCTACTCCGTCTAACTTCAGTGAGAGACGGCCGGCACGGTCTGCGCGACAGGGAGAGTGTGGCGCTACTCCTCGTCGCCTGTCGGGACCACAGCACCACCAGCGGGCCGGCATCGCCTATCACTCCTCTGCCCCCGGCCCGCTGCCATCCCCAGGCAGGCGCGCGGCCCTACACCGCCAGCATGCCCGACACCCGCACCATCGGCGAGCTGTATAAGCTCAAGCACATCACGGACGAGCAGCTCGACGCGGCCGTCCGCGACGACCTGAACGACCCGACGCCCGGGATGCGGCTGATCGCAGAGGGCGTCGCTCTCGACGTCGCTGCGGTCGTGCTGGCCCACCCCTATGCCCGCAAGCTGCTTGGGAAGAATGGTGCGCTCGACTGCCTTCTCGGTCAGCGGACTGCATTGGCCACATCACTCAATCCGTTAAGACGACCTCAGATCCCCCGTCAGGAGTGGTCAGGATGAGGATGATGAGAACCCTGGCACTGGCGAGCGCCAGTATGGTCTGGCACGGCTTGGCCCTCGCGGCCGGCGGTACCGTGAGTCTACCAGGAACGGCCGTGATCGGCTCCGACAGCCGTGATGTGACAATGGTGTTTGCGTGTGATGACACGCAGGCGCGCGGTCAGACCGGCAGTTTGTCCATCGGCTTCGGTGTCCCTGCATTCGAGACCCTGGCGAAGCGCTTCGACTTCGACGCCTTTGAGGGGCCGGACGGCCCCCACAAACCGCTCAGCGCGATTAAGGCGACGACGGCACAGCCTCTGCGCCTTGCCGCCAGCGGCTCCATTGCAGCCGATGGCACGACGTTCGATTTCGCCGTGGCGGCCGCCATGCGGGCTGAAGCAGCCCAGCTGACCAGCGTTCACATCCTGGCCAGCGAGGTGGTGAAGGGAGGCGGGCTGCTGCGCTGGCATCAGGGGAGCCCGCGCCAGGGAGACGCCTCTATTCTGGTGACGGTGCTGATCGGCGAAGCGGACGCGGCTCGGCTCAAAACTGCGCTCGCACCCTGCTTGGGCGGCAAGTAGCAGTGCGTGGTGGTGGTAGCAGTGCGTGGTGGTGGGGACCACGATCCTGCTGGCGAGGTCGGCATGAGCGAATCGGCTGGATTATGGGCGAGCGGAATCGGCCAGAGTCTGAATCGGCGCTCGAAGCTGTGCTCGCACGGCTGGGGAGAGGTCTAGGCCTGTGAGGACAGAGGCCAGCGGAGCCGTCGCAAGGGCTGCCGGGACGGCAGGGCAGCGATGATCGGCGCGGCTTGCGAGATTCGGACAGAGTCGCGGAGCCGGCTGGCGCCATGCGGTAGATGCAAGCGGCCGATCGGCACCGAGAGCCACCGCTCGGGGTTGGTCGGAAACTGGCTCCGCAACATCGCGTTACCCGCTGTCTGGGAGGCTGCTCACCAGATGGAGGACGCCCATGCACATCCACACCGTGCTGCCCCTCATCGCGCTGCTCGCGCTCGCCGCCTGCAAGGATGAGAAGAAGGCCGACACAACCGGGACGGCCAGCCCCCCGACCGGCAACACCGTGGCGCCCACTCCGCCCCCGGCGAACCCATCGGCTCCGTCCGGCGCTCCCGCCAATCCGCCCCCCCGCGAGCAAGCCAGGTCAGTGATGACGAGCCGGGGTTGCGCCTCCGCTGCTGCGCCGCGGGATGTCAGACCTGGCAAGCATCCCGGGAGTATCTCGCCGGTCTTCTGTGGAGCTACGCCTAGACAGACAAAGGAAGCCTGCCACGGGAGGAGGACCGGGCGGGCTGAAGGGTAAGTTCTCATGCGCAATGGGCAGAGACAGCTACGTCTGCCGGCGCGGCGCCTTCACCTGCATTACAATCGCGCCTCGCGCGCGCGAGGCGCTGCGGGACGCGTGAGAGGGTGGGTATGGATTGCGTTATGGTGCCTCCGGGAAGTGCTCGGAAGTCCTCCGCACCGGTCCGGGTGGGGCACCAGTCGAGAGCCAGTCTAATCGCCTCCCAAGGGTCGTGGCAGGCGTTCGGCAAATTTGGCTAAGACTATCCTGGGCAACGCCGCTTCGGATCTCCAGGGAGCACTGCGATGTAACCGATCCCACGATGTGAGATCCCCTCACCTGCCGAGCTATCGAACGTCCGCCGCAGCCTTTCGCATCGGCCGCTGATCTAACTTTGTGACTTCTCTTTGCCCAGAGAGGCGATCAGCTTCCTAATGATCTTTGCAACATGCGCGCGTACTTTGCCGCTGTGCTCAGATGAGTCCTGTCTTGTGCCAATATCTTCGAGTTTCGACAACTCAACAATCACCTTGGCCTCCATGCCGACGTATATCTCGGGCGGGGCAGGTTCCTACCAACGCCGCGCAGCTATATATAACTTGCTGCATACCCCGAGCGATCCCAAGCAAGCGAGAATATCGCGTTACAATCTGCTACAGGCTTGATACGTGGGCGGAATTCGCCCGAGGTGGGGAGAGCCGGTGGTTGACCACACCGGTAGACAGTTCCGGACTGGCCCCGTGGCGCACACCGTGGAGGGGTGCGTGGCACAGCGCTTCTACTTCGACCTCACCGATGGCCTCACCACCATCCGCGACGACGAGGGCGTGGAGGCTGACGACTTAGCCGACGCCCTGAAGCAAGCCGAGGCCGCGCTCAAGGAGATGAGCGCCGATGGCGAGCTGACCGACCTCGAAGAGGGCTGGAGACTCGTCATTCGCAGCGGAGCCGATACGGTCCTTGCCACGATCCCGATCGTGCCGGCGAGCAGGCTGCGGTGACTGTTCCGCCGGCCTTAACCAATGGACGGCTTGGGAGCACGCCGTTCATTGAACCTCCCGAACCGCCAGTCCGCCCATGAGTTGATCGCGCAGATCAAGGTTGTCTCCTACTCCGCCCCATGGCTTCGAGCCTGGGAGGCAGAACCCGAGGCGGCCGGGCAACGACCCGGATTGGAAGAAACCAGACCTGGAGATGACCTCGCGCGCTCGGCACCGACCGGCGGCAGGGCCTTCTTCGTTGGTTAGCTACAGCCCGAACTCCCGGGCCAAGAGGATGTCCGTGATCCGCTCCTGCTCCGCGTTCAGGAACGCAGCAAGCCGGGCGGCGCTTCTGATGGGCGATGAGCGATCGCTCACGTCACTGTGTTCAGCGTCCCCCTGCCTCCCCAGTTCTGGTTGCGCAAGGTCGATCCGGCCATCAACGATCAAAGCGTGCTGTTGGCTGCTGAAATCATGGCAACAAGCGCCCGCTGGATGAGCGAGGCATAGCTTTAGGAGCCGCTCAGCTTGCTGCGAAAGCGCTGTCATTTTTCGCCTTCGAGCAAAAAAGTATCTTCAATTACATGCGGTTTTGTGACATCATAGAAGCCGCTCAAAGCTTTGCTTTTGGTCAGCCAGTTCCCGATCATCAGCCAAGGTGTTGGAGCCTCGTATCCGCAAACTGAGCAGCAGGCGACATTCGGGCGGCAGCAGCGTCCGCTGATTATGGTGTGCAGCAGCTCCATGAAAGGAGCTCCCTATGCAGAAGCCCATCTCTTACCGGCACGCCGACGGATCGGCTCATTATTCTCACTGCTATCCAGAAGATGTCAGCCGGCTCCCTCGCTTCGAGTGGGCAGCATCGCGCCGCGCCAAGCGGTCTGGGCGACGTTTGAGAACCGCCCTGAGACTGTTCGGATCGGCCTTTGCGCTCGCAACAGCAGCGTTCTGGGCGACGATGTTAGTGTCACCGCCCACCTCCGAAGCGACAGCTATTTCTGAGCGTGCGGCGCAATGCGCGCAGATCGAGCAAACCGTCCGGCCATGGCTTGACCGTGAGGTCGCACGCCGCGCTCGCGTGAGCGTCGCTGCGGGTCAGGCGGACTTCAATAGCATGCTGCTGTCGTACCAGTTCGCCCATGCGCAATGCATGTCCGGCAGGGTGCGCGACGCCGAAAACAATCTCAAGCGCCTAGACGTGATGATTGCGGCGCTGGCCGACCGATATGCTCCGCAGGACGAGGACTGAACCTCCACGCCTCGCGAACGGCTACGGTGCCTAATCGGCCGGTGCCATCTGCCGGCTCTTGGACACGTTCACCTCCTTGAAGAGCCCGTCCGGGTGGCACAGAGCGCTACACCGCCCCGGCCTTCTTGCGCGCGTCGAAGTTCGTCTGTCCCAGCCTTCGCGGGCTTGGCGGCCTCACCCCACGCATCGCCGATCTTCTTTGCGGCCTCGCTCTGGGAGAGGTCGTTGAGCTGCTTCTTCAGCTCGTTCAGCGTCTTAGAAAACGCGTCGTGGAAGCTGCGCTAGAACGGCTGCGCCGGGCGGGAGGGTTCTGAATCGCGGAGGCCAGCGGAGCCGTCGCAAGGGCTGCCGAGAGGCAGGGGCGCGGCGGAACCAGACGAACCACTACGCGTCGACTCGTTGGCCTCACCCCCACAATCGAGGTCAACAAGCCATGAAGCATCCGTCGTTCGCCGAGCTGCAGAGGCAAGTCGAAGAGACGATCGCGGACTGGAGTCATCAAGCGGCCGAACTTCGCCGATCGGCGGAGGAGTTGCTCCACGACGAGGTGATCGCCGCACGCAAGATCATCCGCGCGATCCGATGCAACCTGACGTCCACCGGAGGCAGTAGTAGGCGCGCTGGCGGCCGTTGAGGGTGCCCACGGTGTGGAGGGGACTCGTAGATGTGGCTGAGTGGTGTGGAAGGGCTCGTGGAGAAGCGGATCCCCGCGGTCCCATCTCGCACGCGTGAGGCCGCGCCGGGTGCGTAAGCCGGTGTATGGAACGAGAAGAGCCCGCCACGGCAGGACCGGGCGGGCTGAAGGCAAACAGAGAGTGTGCTGGCAGATAACCACGCCTGCCGGCGCGGCGCCTTCACCTGGGCTACCGGCTTTCAATGGCGCCGGTGTTCTTTCCGCCATGCGCTTGGCGTTGTGCCGGTCCAGCGCCGGAAGGCATGCGTGAAGGCGGCCGGCTCGGAGAACTCCAGCGCGGCCGAGATCTGCGCTAGGCTCAGGGTGGTGTCGGCCAACAACTGCTTCGCGATGCTAAGCCGCGTCTCGTCGGCGACCTGTGTGAAGCTCGTGCCTTCGGACTTCAGCCGGCGGCTCAGCGTGCGCCGATGCATCCCCATCATCTGCGCGACCTGCTGCTTGCCGAGGGGCTTCTCAGTCATCGTGGCGCGCAAGCGCTGGTGAACCTCGTCTGTCATGTCAATGGGAATGAGGGCCTCGGGACAATGTTCCGGAGGTCTCATTCGCCGCAGATAAATGGGGATTACCGGTGACGATCAGCGGGCCTCGCGGGCCGGCGGATCTACTGCGGCGATCTGTCGGCCTGAACCGGGCAGATGCCGGGCAAAGAGACGCCGACCGCGGGTGAGGACACTGCCCGGGGCCGGCGCGCCGTCCCTCGCTGGCTAGGAAAGAAGCCGGCCGGAGATGCGTGATCCAGCCGGCAGTGGGCAAGGGCCATGGGGGCTAGGCATGGCCATTGAATCAATCGAGGCGCGGCGCGGCCTGTTCCGCTGTAGGGTTGTCTTTGCGGAGCAACTCGACCGGCGCACAAAGAAGCGCCGGCAGCGGGTGAGGGAAGCCCGGCCGGCGTTGAAAGAACGTCCATAACCGCAGGCATATCGGGCGGCAGCCTGCGATGGTTCCATCTCTGCCACGATGTCGGGGGCCTCGGCGCTGGTCATCCCTGCGGCTCTTCACCGGTGAGATCTCACCCCCAGTTCGCATCCGTAGCAGGCGCGCATGCTCGGGGCGAAGTAACCCACCTGAACGACGCGGCCGCGGATCGGGTGCATCAGGCCGGCATGACCGACCCTGCCGCACGCGATACTCAAGCGGTCTTGGACGATGCTCAAGCGCTCAAGCGGGAGCGCCAGTGCCTCCGCGAACAGCGGCAGGAACTGCTGAAGGCGCTCCGCTTCGGTGTCCTCGCCCTTAGGAGCGAGAGGATGGAGCGGGCGGCGATCCGCGCAGAGATGAGGCATCGCGGCATGCCGTCCCCACCGCCGAATCGCAAGAAGGATGGGCCGGACGGGGCCTGACCGGCGATCTCAGCGCCTGCCCAGCAGCGTCCAGCCGGCGCTGATTGTGACCATGCTGGCGAGGCCCGCGTGACCCGCCGCAACCCCCGTCGCGCCTACGACGAGCACGGCCGGGGTTGCGGCCGCCGACCATCGCCGAGTTGCGCGCGGCCAGCACAGCGAACTTGCGGTTCTTTCACTTCTGCTTGGATTCAGGACGCTCGCCTGGACCCGGCGGGTGGCCGGGATCGGCTCGGCCACCTGGCTGTCCTGCGACGCCGGGCGCTCCGCCCCCAACATTTGCGCCTGGTGTCGTGCCGGTCGTGCGTGGCTCCTGTTGAGCATTCCCCGCCGCTGCCGGTTTGTCGGCTCCTGCTCCTGTGGTCGTCCCTTCCGCTGCAAGGGCGATCGAACTGAGGGACACCATGGCTGCGGCGCATGCGCCAAGAATGGGCGCAGATTTCATCGGGAGAGCTCCCTATGTACGTTGGCTGACACTGGGCTTCTGGCCCGTGTCGAACGAGTCAACGCAGGGGCCCATGCGGCAGATCCAGACAGGCGTCCGACACGGAAGGCGGCTCGCCGTGGCGGGCTGAGTGGATAGGTCAAAAAGCCTCTTGGGCTGTCTTCTTGGGGCTGCTTAGGGTGAGCTCCGATCAAGTTGCGCCGTACCCTGCTGTGGCGAGGTGTTTCAACACTTGGCCGGACGGAAGCGGGTCAGCGCGGGGTAATAGCGGCCCAGAGGTCCGGGATGGTGCGCGCGGGCAGCCACATCACCGCGGCCGTGAGCTGCTCTGCCTGCGGCTCCCGGGAGATCGGCGTGATGCGCGACATGCTGGCCCACTCTGCTCGGGTCCATGCCGAGACCGGCTGGCACCCGACCGGATCCGGCCCGCTGCCGGCACACTACAAGGTGGTCGGCCGAGACGGCCCTGGCCGGATGAGGTGAGCTGAAACGAAAAACCCCGCCACGGCGGGGCCGGGCGGAGCAAGGGATCGCAGGTCCCGAGTAGAAGAGCACATCACCGGCTCGGGCGGGATGGCCTTTTGGTACGGCCTGAGACGAAAAAACCCGGCTGCGGGATGCAGCCGGGCTCAGTGTCGAACTTGGAGTTCGGCACAGGAAAGCACAGCCTCCCCGGCTACGTCGGCACAGGAAAGCACAGCCTCCCCGGCTACGAAACAGCCCGCCGCGGCGGGGCCGAGCGGGCTGATGACAGGGCGATTCTTGACGGCCCCCCGGAGGCTCCGCACCCTGCGGGCATGGCTGAGGGATGATCCCCGGCCGGATTGAGGGACAGGGCCATGACGCCCGATCGCTTCCGCGCATGCCTTGCCCTGGTCCGTTGGTCGCAGCGGGGCTTGGCCGAGGCGCTGGAGTGCGATGACCGGCTGGTGCAGCGCTGGGACAGTGGCGAGGTACCGATCCCGACCGGATTGGCCGCCTGGCTGGAGAACCTGGCCCATAGCGCATCCCTCTCAGCGTGGCTCAGCGTACCACCACACCGTGGGACAGAACATCTAGGAGCCCGTCCGAGTAAGTACCTCGACGGCGGCGCTTTGGGATGATTCACTCGGCTCATGGCCAAGGTGTTTCGCTCCTGGGACGTCGATCAGGGCTGGCTGCTGCCACCCTCGCTGCATGAGTTCGTGCCGCCCGGGCACATGGCGCACTTCGTGCGCGATACGGTGCGCGAGGCGCTCGACCTCTCAGCCATTCTCGACACCTACACCGAGGAGCGCGGCTACCCGCCCTACCATCCCGGCATGATGGTGGCCCTGCTCCTCTACGGCTACAGCCGCGGTCTGTACTCGTCGCGTCAGCTCGCCCGCGCCTGCGAGGAGCGGGTTGACTTCATGGCCGTGACCGGCCTGAACCGGCCCGACTTCCGCACCATCGCTGACTTCCGCAAGCGGCATCTGACGGCGCTCTCGGACCTGTTCGTGCAGGTGCTGCGGCTGTGCCGGGCGGCCGGGCTGGTCGGCTTTGCCCACGTGGCGGTGGACGGCACCAAGCTGAAGGCCAACGCCTCGCGCCACAAGGCGATGAGCTACGGCCGGATGAAGGCGGCCGAGTCGACGCTGGCCGCCGAGGTCGAGGCTTGGCTGGATCAAGCGCGCGAGGCCGACGCGGCGGAGGATCGGGCTCATGGGACCGACCATCGTGGCGACGAGACACCGGCCTGGATGGCCGACAAGCAGCGGCGGCTGGAGACGATCCGCGCCGCCAAGGCCGCGTTGGAGGCAGAGGCTGCCGATCCGCCCGATCCGGAGGACGAGGACGGGCCGGGGGCCTCGTCGGGCATGCGCTGGCAAGGTCGGCCCTTGCGGGGCGAGGACGGCGGTCCGCCCGACCGGGCGCAGCGCAACTTCACCGACCCGGACAGCCGCATCCTGCCCACGCGCGACGGGTTCGTGCAGGGCTACAACGGCCAGATTGCGGTTGATGCGGCCCATCAGGTGATCGTCGCGCATCGGCTCGTGACGAACCCCGCCGACTCGCGCGCTCTCGTGCCGCTCGTCGACGGCGTCTGCACCCATCTCGGGCGCAAGCCGCGGGAGGTCTCCGGAGATGCCGGCTTTGCCACCGAGGCGAACCTGGCCGCGCTGCAGGAGCGACGGATCACAGCCTATCTCGCTCCGGGCCGTGCCCGTCACGGCGAGGCGGATGCAGCAGGTCGCCGGAGGCTGACGAAGATGCCCCTGATGAGCGCGATGGCCGTCCGCCTGAAGCGGGCTGGGCGCCGGAGCCGTTACCGTCTCAGGAAGCAGGTCGTCGAGCCGGTGTTCGGGCAGATCAAGCAGGCCAGAGGCTTCCGACAGTTCCTGCTACGTGGGCTCGATCAGGTCCGCGGCGAGTGGGCGATGATCTGCACCGCCCATAACCTCCTGAAGCTGGCGCAGGCCGCGCGCTGAGCCTGTGGCGCAGGAGCCATCCGCCCAGATCTCAACCTTAGTCCCAACGCATCAAACCGTTACTCGGACGGGCTCCTAGCTCCGCGGGCGAGGCTTGCGTCAATTCCTTGCAGCCGGGAATGCAGCGGGCGAGCAGCTCCGAATTATTGAGGGCGGTCCAGACGACCGCGCGGGGCGCCGCGACGCGGTATTCGCCAGTAATATCCACGATCCTCTTCCCTCCTGGGACGCGCCAGTCAGACCGCGCAGTAGCGGTCCTGGATCTCGGTGTCGGCGCGCAGGGCTGCGGCCGAACTTTCGTGCACGACTGCGCCCTGGTCGATGATCACGGCCCGGTCGGCGAGGTTGAGCGCCCACTCGACGTTCTGCTCGACGAGGAGCAGCGTCACGCCACGCTCGCGCAGGGACACGAACAGCTGGCCCATCTCCTCGACTAGGACCGGCATGATGCCCTCTGACGGCTCGTCGAGCAGAATGAGCTTCGGGCGCGCGATCATGGCACGGGCGATGGCGAGCATCTGCTGCTCGCCGCCCGACATCGTCACGGCGGTCTGGTCGAGTCGCTCGGCGAGACGCGGGAAGGTCTCGGCGATCTCGGCGATGGCCGCCTCCTCCTTAATCGCGTTCGAGGCGCGCAGGAGGCCGAGCTTCAGGTTCTCGCGCACCGTCAGGCCCGGCACGATGCGACGGTCCTCGGGCACGTAGGCGAGCCCCAGGGGGAAGCGGGCATGGGCCGGGCGGCCGAGCAACGCTTCCCCGAGGAAACGGACACTGCCGCCGACCTTCGGGATCAGGCCCATTACGGCCTTCATCGTCGTGGTCTTACCCGCCCCGTTTCGCCCTACCAAAGCCAGGATCTCCCCCGCCCGCACCGCCAGGGAGAGGCCGTGCAGGACGTGGCTCGGCCCGTACCAAGCATGGAGCCCCTGGATCTCAAGCATGGCCGTACCCGCTGCTCTGGCCGAGATAGACACGCCGCACCTCGCGATCGGCCTGGATCTCGGCCGGGCTGCCGTCGGCGATGAGCCGGCCGTGATGCAGCACGAGAATCCGCTCGGACAGGCCAAGAATCATCTTCATCTTGTGCTCGACGAGCAGGATCGTTCGCGTCTCTCCCAGGCGGCGCAGCAGGGCGATCATGTCCTTGGTCTCCTCGGGGCCCATCCCAGCGGTGGGCTCGTCGAGAAGCAGGAGCTTCGGGTCGCTGGCCAGTGCGATGCCGATCTCGAGGGCGCGCTGCTCGCCATGCGCGAGCGAAGCGGCAGGGCGGTCGCGACGGCTCAAAAGGCCGACATCGGCCAGGAGCTCATCGGCCCGGTTTGCCAGGTCGGGGAGGGCATCGCGCCGACCCCAAAAATTGTAGCGGCTCGTCCGCGCCTGCATCGCCGTGCGCACGTTTTCATGCGCGGTGAGCCGCGGGAAGACGTTCGTGATCTGGTACGAGCGCGCGATGCCGAGCTGCGCGAAGCGCGCCTGGGGCACCCTGGTCATGTCGCGGCCGTCGAACCGGAGACTGCCGGCCGTCGGCTTCAGGGCGCCCGAGAGCAGGTTGAAGAAGGTGCTCTTGCCGGCCCCGTTCGGACCGATGATGGCGGTGATGCGCTCCTTGCCAAAGGCGGCACTGATGCCTTCGAGAGCCGTAAAGGCACCGAAGCGACGGCCAAGCGTCTCGACTTCCAGGATAGGACTCATGGGCGACCCCACCGGAAAGAGCTCCACATCAGGGCCGTGCCCAAGAGGCCGCGGGGAAGGAACAGCACGAACAGGATGAACACGGTCCCGAGCACGAGTTGCCAATGGGATGTCCAGAGGCTGAGCACGTCCTCCAAGACCAGCACCACGAGGGCCCCGACGAAGGGCCCGAAGAAGGTGCCCGCGCCGCCGACCAGCGTCATCACCACCGCCATGCCAGAGGTGTGATAGGCGAGGCTATCGAGCGGCACGATCGAAAGGTGGATTGCCGAGAGCGCTCCGCTAAGCCCGCAGAACAGCCCGGAAAGGACAAAGGCGAGGAGCTTCGAGCGTTCCACGTCGAAGCCGCAGGCGCGGGCCCGGATCTCGTTCTCGCGGATCGCCTCGATGGCGGCGCCGAAGGGCGAGGCGAGGATGCGCGAGATCATCGAGAGGGCCCCACCTACGAAGGCCAGGACGAAGAGGTATTTGACGAGTGGGTTCAGGATGTCGAGCGAAACGGGTCCGAGGTCGATCCGCGAGACCGTAAAGCCGCGGAGACCGTTCTCGCCCCCGGTCCACGAGGAGGCCTGAAGCGCGGCGTAATAGACGAGCTGAGCGAGCGCCAGGGTCACCATGGCGAAGTAGATGCCGCGCGAGCGGATCGAGACCGCTCCGACCGCCAGCGCAAGACCGCTCGCCGCGACCGTGCCGAGTCCCATCGCCAGGAGCGGGTGAAGGCCTACGGCGCCGATGGCGATTCCGGTAAAATAGGCGCCGGTTCCGAAGAAGGCCGCATGTCCGAACGACAGCAGGCCGGTATACCCGTAGAGCAGATTGTAGCCGACTGCGTAGAGCCCGTAGATCAGCACGTTGACGGCGAGTGCCTGCGAGGGAAGCAGGAACGGCAATCCCAGAAGCGCGAGGATCGAGAGCGGCGCGCGCCAGCGTGAGAAGCTATCGGTGGCGATCGGCGAGTGCTGCGACGCGGCTCCCGCGGCAGGCGCGTCGACGACGGTCTGGTCGAGGGTCTGCATGTCTCGCTCCCCTCAGGTGCCGAGGCCAGGCTTGCCGAAGAGGCCCTGCGGTCGGATCAGAAGCACCAGAGCCATAAAGGCGAACATCGCCATGCTCGCCATCTCGGGGGCAACGAGCGCGGTCATCGAGACGACGACGCCGACGAGAAGCCCGGCGACGACCGACCCCATCAGCGAGCCCATCCCGCCTATCACCGTGACGGCGAAGGCTTCGCCGAGCACGACGTTGCCCATCTCCGGATTGACGGAGCGCATCGGTGCGGCAAGGACGCCGCCGAGTGCGGCAAGCGCGATCCCGAGGCCAAACACCCAAAGCCAGAGCCGCTGGATGTCCACGCCGAGGACCCGCAGGATCTCGGGGTCGCGTGCGCCGGCCCGCACGATCAGCCCGAGCTTGGTCCGCTCCAACCCGTACCAGAGGACGACGAGCACCAGCGCCACCACCCCCACGACGAAGAGTCGGTAGACCGGGAAGAAGCCGACGCCGAGATCGGCGACGCCGGAGAGTTCCTCCGGGGTTGCGAATGGCAGGCCGTCCGAGCCGAACAGGATGCGCACGCCCTCGACGAGCACGTAGCCGAGCCCGAAGGTGAGAAGCAGGGGATCGTCCGGTGAGCGCCCCGCCAGAGGCCGGATCAGGAACCGTTCAATCAGGAGCCCGAGGGCGCCGACCAGGAGCGGACCGACCAGCAGTGCCGCCCAGAAGCTACCCGTGCGCTCCATGACGAAAACGCCCGCATAGGCGCCGACCATAAAGACGTTGCCATGGGCGAAGTTCACGATGCCGAGCATGCCGAAGATGATCGACAGCCCGAGCGCCAGCATCACGAACACGGCGCCGAGCGCCACGCCTGAGAAGAGCTGCATCACGATCAGCTCGAGGTCAAACGACACTAGGTTCATGGCCGGATCCTGCTTGTATTCATCCGGTCAGGCGCGGTGACCGAGTTCGTTGCAGGTGCGGAGCGCGTTCTCGGAGCCCGCCTCGACCTCCAGGATCCGGAAAAGGTCCGCCTCGCCCTGCATCTCGGACTTTTTCTTGGATACGGTGATGAGCACGGACTGGATCGCCTGGTGGTCGCAGGCGCGGTAGCGCTCCGGGCCCTTGGCGACGTCGTATGTCAGTCCCTCCAACGCCGCGATGACCTTGTCGGTGTCGGTGTCGCCGGCCGCTTTCACCGCCATCAGCAGTGAGCGAACGGCGGTGTAACCGTAGGCGCCGTAATCGGTCGGGATCGCGTCGGCGTAGGCGGCCCGGAAGGCGTCGTTGAAGGCTTTTGCCGACGGGACGGTCTCCTCAAGGCGCCAGTAGTAGTTGCTGGCCCCTACCACGCCTTCGAAGGCGTCGGCGCCGCCGGCGAGGCGTTGGTTGTGCAGCAGAACCGGGACGACGATCTGGGCGCCCTTCTTCAACCCGAAATCGCTGGCCTGCTTGATGCTATTGGCCTGATCGCGGCCGAAATTGCAGATGCACAGGATGTCGGGGCGCATGGAGCGCAGCCGAGGCATGAAGGTCGAGTAGTCGGGCGCGCCGAACGGGTGCAGGATCTCGCCGACCGTCTCGGCGCCAATGGCGGCCGCCGCGCGCTTGAAGCCGCGCAGCATCTCGTGGCCGTAGGCATAGTCGGCGGCCAGGTATGCGACCTTGGTGCCCTTCTTGAACGCGTGCTTGGCCACCGCCGCGGTGGTCATGTGCGGGTTCAGCGCCTCGTGGAAGGTGTAGCGGCTGAAGTCTTTGGCCTCGTTGATCGTGTCAGACTGGCTGATCGACACATAGAGGACCTTGCGCGAGCGGGTGATCTCGTTGACGGAAAGCTGGACCGCGCTCGAAAGCGCGCCTACGATGAAGTGGACTTTGTCCTTCTCGATGAGCTCTAGCGTCCGGGTCGCGGCCTCGCCGGGATTGAGCTTGTCGTCGCGGACTAGAAGCTCGGCCGTCCGTCCGTTCACGCCACCCGCTTCGTTGAACTGCTTCACGGCGAGTTCGGCGGAGCGGATTTGATCCTTGGCTTCGGCGCCGAACGGGCCGGTGACCGGCGTCGGGAAGCCGATGCGGATCGGCTCAGCCGCGCGCGCGACGAAAGGCATGCCGATGCCGGCGAGCGCGCCAGTGGCGGCCATGCCGCGCACGAGCATCCGGCGCGAGACGGAGCCCTGGCGCGTTCCCTGTTCGATCATGGTTTTCCTCCTGTCGTCGCGCAGGCTCTTGCATGTGGCCCGCGTCGCGAAGTCCGAGTGCAATGGATCAGATCACGTCGAGAGCCCTCAGGATGCGTTCGGGCGTCATGGGAAGCTGGGAGACGCTTGCGCCGAGCGGACGCAGGGCGTCGTTGACGGCGTTCAGGGCCGCACCGCTGGAGGCGGCGGTGCCAGCCTCGCCACAGCCCTTGGCGCCGAGTTCCGTGTCCAGGGTGGGCGTCTCGACATGGACGATCGTGATATCGGGCATCTCGCAGGCCATCGGCACCAGGTAATCGGCCATCGAACCGTTCAGGAGCTGGCCCGTCTCGCCGTAGCGGCATTCCTCGAAGAAGGCCGCGCCAAGGCCCTGCACCACGCCACCGCGAATCTGCTCGTCGACGAGCAGCGGGTTGATGACGCGCCCGCAATCCTCGACGACCCAGTGCTTCAAAATCGTCACGAATCCGGTTTCGATATCGACCTCGACGAGGCTACCGTGGATGCCGTTGGTGAAGGCGAAAGGATAGCCGCGCGGCGCGAAATGGTGCGCCACCGTCAAGGCCGGCGAGACGCCAGGCGGCAGCAGGTCCGAGCGGTAATAGGCGAGGTTGGCGAGTTCCTTCAGCGTCATGCGGGGCGTGCCGTCTGCATCCGTCACCACACCGTCGCGAATGTCGAGGTTTTCCGCCTCCGCCTGGAGGATCGCGGCGGCGATCTCCAGTATGCGCAGCTTCAGCCTCCGGCTCGCTTGAAGTGCGGTCTCGCCGCCGATGCCGGCGCCCCGGCAGGCCCAGGTCGCCCCGCCGGACGGCGTCGTCTCGGTGTCGCCCGTCAGCACGCGGACATGGTCCTGGTCGACGCCGAGCCCCTCGGCGACAATCTGGCCGACGATCGCTTCGCTGCCCTGGCCCTGCTCGGTGATGCTGATCGCGCATTGCACCTCGCCCGCGGGCGTCAGCTTCAGCACGCAGCCATCCTGTGCCGAGATGTGCGCGCCCCCGACCCCATAGAAGGCGGGCGTCGGGTTGGTGATCTCCACATAGGTCGCGATGCCGATGCCGCGATGGATGCCCCTGGCGCGCAGGCGCTTCTGCTCCGTCAGAAGGCCCGGGTAGTCCATCAAGTCATAGAGTTTCGACAGACACGTTTCGAGCGAGAGCTTCTCGAACCTGTACCCGCTCGGGGTCGTGTGTGGGTACATGTCGGACGTCACATAATTGCGCCGCCTGATCTCGAACGGATCCAGGCCGAGCCTGTCCGCTGCGAGGTCGACGAGGCGCTCCGTCACTGCGCAGGCGATCGGGTGGCCGACCGCCCGGTATTGGCTCATCTGCACCTTGTTCTGGGCCAACACCGTGAGGTCAGCGCGGTAATCGGTCAGGCGATACGGCGCACCGATCAGGCGCACGACCTGATTGCCCTCCACCGCACTGGTGCGCGGATAGGCAGAGAACGGGCCGACACCCGTTACGTCATCCACCTCGATCGCCCTGAGGATGCCATCCTGCCCCACCGCGAGCCGTGCGCGCACCCGGTGGTCGCGGGCATGGATATCGCTGACGAAAGCCTCCATCCGGTCGGCGGTAAACTTCACCGGACGCTTGAGGAGTAGGCTAGCGCCCACCACGGCCATGTCCTCGTGGTAGAGGTGCAGCTTCATCCCGAAGGAGCCGCCGACATCAGGTGCGATCACTCTGACGCGCGCTTCTGAGAGGTTGAAGTGACGCGCATAGAGATCCTGAAACTGGTAGGGCGTCTGTGTCGATTGGTAGACGGTGAGGCGCTCCTCGCTCGAGTCGAAATCAGCGAGCACTGAGCGCGGCTCCATCGTCACCGCTGTGTGACGGCCGAAGCGCAGGTCGACCGAGACGGTCTGCGCGTCCGCGAAGGCGCCTGCAGTCGAGCCGGACTCGATTCGCGTGCGGAACAGGACGTTGTCGGGCGCATCGTCGTCGATGAGGGGCGTACCGGGCGCGCGGGCCGCGTCGAGATCTACAACCGCATCCAGTTCGTCGAACGCGACCTCGATCACCTCAAGCGCGTCCTCGGCCTGCGCGCGCGTCTCGGCAATCACCATGACCACCGGTTGTCCGGCCCAAACAACCTTTTCCGTAGGAAGCGGTCGCTGAGGCGTGGAGCGCATGCCCTTGAAGTGGCTGAGCGTCCCGATCCATGGTGTGCAGATCGCCTCGAAATCGGCGCCGGTCAGCACCCGATGGACACCCGGCATTGCGGTGGCGGCGGACACGTCGATCATGCCGAGCCGTGCATGGGCGTAGGGGCTGCGCAGAAAGGCCGCGTGGAGCATGCGAGGCAGCACTACGTCGTCCGTGTAGCGGCCCCGGCCCGCCAGCAGGCGTTTAGCTCCGGGGCGCGGCAGACTGCGCCCGATGTAGCGGCCTCCGACCGGGCTGTCGGCCGCCGCGCTCACGCGGCCGCCTCCGCTTCACGGTGCACATGCCCGCGGGAGCCACCTGCGCGAGCCTTCGCGACGCTCTCGATCGCATCGACGATCGCTTCGTAGCCTGTGCATCGGCAGTAATTGCCCGATAGCGCATCGCGGATCGACTCTCGCGACGGAGTGGTGCCGGACACATCGCAGGCCGCCAAGCAATCGTGGGCGACCACGAGGATACCCGGGGTGCAGAATCCGCATTGAAGCGCGTTCCGCGTATGGAACGCGGCCTGCAGGTCGGCGATGATGCCTGCGTCGGACAAGCCCTCGATCGTGTCAACCCGCATCCCGTCCGCCTGCACCGCGAGCATCAGGCAGGCATGGACCGGTTTCCCGTCTAGATTGACGATGCAGGCACCGCAGGCGCCGACCTCGCAGCCGAGATGCGTGCCGGTGAGACCCAGATCGCCTCTAAGGAAATCGGCGAGCGACACGCGAGGCTCGACGAAGCGCCGGACCTTGGAGCCGTTGACGGTAATGGAGATCGCCTGCGGTTCAATCACGCGGCATCCTCCTCGATCTCTTCCTCAATGAGGGCGGATAGAACCCGGCCGAGCAGGACGCGGGCGAGGTGCATCCGCGCCGCGGCCGAGAGGCTGTCGTCGTCGTCCGGTGACAGGTCGTCGCCGAGTGCCGCCTTGGCCGCCGCGATGGCGTCCCGGTCGAGGTGGCGGCCGGCCAGCGCGGCTTCGGCTGCGGGGGCCCGCATGGGCGTTGGTCCGACGGAGCAGAAGCTGAGCCGGGCGGAGTCCACGATCCCGTCCGGGAGCACAAGGTTCGCCGCAAGTCCGACCATCGCGTAGTCGCCGCGCCGCCGGGCAATTTCCGCAAAATGCATCCGGGCGCCGGGTGCCGACAGTGGCACGCGCACGGCCGTCAACAGGTCGCCGGGCGCAAGTGCAGTCTCATACAGGTCCAGGAAGAAGTCATCGGCCGCCACGGTGCGGACGCCGCCGGGCCCGGTGATCTCGAAGGTGGCGTCGAGCGCGCGCATGCAGGCCGGCAGTTCGGATGCGGGATCGGACAGTGAGAGGCTGCCGCCCATCGTACCGAGATTCCGGATCGCTGGATGTGCCATGTAGGCGGCGGCCTGATTCAGGATCGGCGCGTGCGCGGCGATGAGTGGCGATGTCAGCGTCTCGGCATGGCGTGTCAGAGCACCGATACGGAGTTCGTCGCTGTCGATGGAGATGCCGCGGAGCGCCTCGATCCGTCCGATATCAATAAGCAGGTCGGGGGCGTCGAGGCGCATGTTCAGGGCCGGCAGCAGGCTCTGGCCGCCAGCGAGGTAGCGCGCCTCACCTGCACAAGCCGCGTAGGCGTCGAGTGCCTCCGCCACGCTTGCGACGCGGCAGTAATCGAAGGCACGAGCCTTCATCAGCGTCCCTCCCACGAGTCGCATATCGTTGCAGTCACTTGTTGTTGACCGCTTGGTTACAAGCTATCCAGGACCCGAAGGTGTCGTCAAGCGAAATAACCAAACGGTCACGAAGCATGGATCTCCCCGGTGTCGCCGCCCAGGAACCGCTCACGACAGTTTCGGAGAAGTCCAAGCAAGCTGTCCGGCGACGCCTGCCGGCTGCGCAGCGCGAGCAACAGATCGTCGAGGCCGCAGCGCAGTTCTTCGCTGAGCACGGACTTGCCGGGCAGACGCGCGAGCTTGCCCGTGAAATCGGCATCACGCATTCGGCGATCTTCCGATACTTTCCCACCAAGGAGGCACTGCTCGATCGGGTCTATGAGCATGTCTATGTCCAGCGTTGGAACCCGGCTTGGGGCGGAATCGTGCAGGACCGGTCGCAGCCGCTTGAGGCGCGGATCCTGCGCTTCTACGGAGAGTACGCCGAGAAGATCTTCGACTACGTATGGGTGCGGATCTTCGTGTTTTCGGGACTTAAGGGTTACGACATCGCCCCCCGCTATCTCGGCATCGTCCGCGACCGGGTGATCCACCCCATCTGCACGGAGATGCGAGCGGAACTCGGCTTGCCTGCCCCTGAGATCGTGCCGTTGACCGAGCGCGAAACCGAAGCAGTGTGGGCTTTGCACGGGAAGATTTTCTACCTGGCGATCCGTAAATTCGTCTATGGCTGGCCGATCCCTAGCAATGTTTCTCAAATCATATCTGATGATGTCGGCGCGTTTCTACGAGGTTCGCCGCCGATCTTTGTAGACTGCGTGAAAAATTCGGTCAAAGACTAGGGCCTGTCGTCCCTTGATCCAGTCGCGGGTAGCGGCGAGGCAGAGGACGCCGGTGAAGCTGACGGCTGTTTTCTCGTCGCGGGTGGCCACCGCATGCCACTCCTTGAGACGCGCCCACAGGCGCTCAACGATGGTGCGGTTGGTGTCGATCCAGTCCGGACACGCCCCCGGCGCCTCATTGCGCTTGGTCGGGATCGCCGGCCGCGCACCGGTCGTCCAGATGGCCTCGCGAGCCGCGGGCTCCGTCGGTCAGCGGGGATGCTGGTCTCGGCGGGAGCCGCGGTGTATCCCGCGGCCGCTCGCCTCCTCCCATTCCTCGATCCGCTCCGTGAGGCGGGACAGGACGGAGATCAGCTGACTGTCATGCCGGGCCGCGCCCAAGGCCGTGTCGGCCCGGATGGCGGCCGCCAGTTCCTTCACCGCGTCCGTCAGATCGGCCACAGCGATCGCATCGAACACGGCTGGCCCCGCCGCGGCGACGTCCCGCGCAGTTTCGGCCTGGAGCGCTTCGGCCTTTTTCGCCTCCAGCCGGTAGTCGAGCAGGGTCTTGATGAAACCGTTCAGCGGGACGAGAGCGCCCGCCACCGCAGCCGTGATGCCGACGACGATCGCCGGCCAGCTGTCAAAGGAGACGCCCGGGTCGGCCACCAGCCCGCCTCCTCTTGCGCAGGCCGAAGGTGTCCTCGGCCGCCATGTCGGAGGCGGCCCGCCCCGACGAATGAAGCTCGGCCAGGGCGAGGACACCGTAGACCGCGATGCCGATGGAGAGCGGCGGGTAGGCTGCGGCAAAGCCGGCCGCGGTCGCGAGCCAGAAGGCGAAGCCGGACATGCACCCGAGGGTCCGGATCAGCGAGGTCTCCCGGCCGCGGCGGCCATTGATCCAGAGGGCGAGGAGGCGGGCCCCGCCCACCGAGACGGAGATCGTCCCGGCCGTGCGCTCGGTCACGCAGGACGCGATCACGCGCCATTGCGGGCCGACGAAGGTGGGCTCGGGGAGGAGCAGCACCAGCCCGAGCGTGACCATGATCAGGGAGAGCCAGACCTCGGCCCAGCGGGTCTGGCCGTAGCGGACAGCTCTGCGGATGCGCTCGTTGATGGCCGGATCGGGATCGTACTGGATCATGGCTTGGTTGGGCCAAGGCGCAAGGTAAGCCAGCCAGCAGCGTCCTTTGGAGATCCGCATGGCCGCCTCCGGGCTGCCGGTTGCATCAGCGCTTCACGACGCTCGGCAGGATGGCGCTGATCTGGGCATCCTTCTGCTGGCTGGAGCGCGAGGAGCCGAGCCAGAAGGCGATGGCGGTGCCCAGCGCGAGGTTGGCTGCGCCATAGGCTTGGCTCAAGAGCTGGTAGACGCGCTCGGGGATCTCGCCCTGGATGAAGTAGAGCGCGCTGGTCAGCAGCGCCCAGGCGGTGAGGATCGCCAGCGTGACGATCGCCGGCATGGAAGCGGTCCAGTGACTGGCCTGCGCCAGCCCGAGCTACATCTGGCGGGCGTTGGCGAGGTCGCCCAGCTCAGCGAGCTGCAGCTTCGCGGCGGCCTCGATCTCGGCGAGCTTGATCTGCGCGCCGGAGGGATCGGCCTGCACCGCCTGGCTGATTGCCTGCGGGGTGGCCGGCACGTCGAGGGCCGCGCCGATGGCGGCTGCTGCCGTCTTACCGGCGGCCGCGCCGATGCCGCCGCCGAGCGGCCCGCCCAGCGTGGTGCCGAGGAGCGTGCCGAGAGAGGGCAGCCCGACCTGCGCGAGCTGCCCGGCGAGTTGAAGCCAATCCATGTGAGGAGGTCTCCACCCCTCTCCTGTTTCTGAGAGGGGGCGTGCGCGCGGCGGGCCCGGCCGGCTCGGGTGGTGACGAGATCGAAACGGGAATTCCCGTAACGTAGCGAAATCAACGGCTTAAGGCGGTGGTGAACTGCCGCGGATTTTGCGGTAGTTCGATCAGGCGGCCTTGCCGCGCCACAGGCGCTTGAGCGCCCGCAGCAGGCCGCCGGTCCGCACCGTGCTCGCCTTCGGCGGCGCACCGCCTGCAGGCCGCACCCCGGCGGTCGCGGCCACGACGACCGGTGCTGTGACCAGGGCGAGCGCTTCCGTCCAGACGCCGGCCACCCGCGTGGTCCAGCCCTTCCCGAAGGTGGGCCAGCCCTTCAACGAGCGCAGGAAGGCCAGGCGGCGGTCGCACAGCGCGTTGATGAGCCACCGCTGATCCGTCCGCGCGACCGCCGCCAGGGTCACCGCTCCGATCACCCCGTCATCCGCCACGCCGACCAGGCGCTGCAGCGCGATGGCCGCCCGCGCCGGCCCGCTGTTCACCGCGAAATCGAACACGGCATAGTCGAGGCCGGCCGGCAGGTCGTCGCCGCGCACCGCGTCCCAGTAGCGGGTGCGGTAGATCGGGGCGACCTTGGCGAGCGTGAGCGCCCGAACGTCGGCGCGGGTGGCGGGCCGCCCGAGCACTGCCGAGAGCGTGCCGAGGGTCACGCCGAGATTGGTCGGGCCGCCGGGATCGTCGGGGTGATCGACATACCCTCCCTCGTGCGCCAGGACGAGCTTCAGCGCCCGGTCGTAGGACGACGCGGCCATGGGGGATCTCCGATGTGGGGAACGGGTGCGGTCAGCCCAGGCCGGCTTCGAGCGCGGCGAGGCGGGCCTCCTGGCCGCGGGCGATGAACAGCGCGAGCTGATCCGGCCGGAAGCCGTAGCGGTCGCCGGCCGGCCGGGCGGGCGACAGCACCCGCGTCTCGCCGCTCGGCTCCCCATCCTCGCCGAGGATCGGCTCGGAGACCTCGGGCTCGGCGTCCCACTTGTCGTAGCAGATGAAGGCGTAGCGGAACGGGTCGAGGCCGCGCGCCTGCCCCAGCGCGATCGCCCGCTGCACCGTCAGGCCGATGTGGTGCCGCGCCCCCTCCGCGCCCTTCTCGGCAACCGCGGAGAGGAACCGGAACGACCCGATCTCCCGGGCCAGATCCTGCGCCCAGCCGATCTCCGCCTCGGTCAGCGGCGCGACCCCGGTCTTCTCGCGGGCATCCGAGGTGTTGATCGAGCCGGTCGCGGCGTAGACGGTGCTCCACCGGTTCGGGGCGAGCCCGCTGGCTTTGGCGTTGTCGGCAGACGGATGGAACCCGGCCTCGGTGAACCAGAACAGGTCGCCGGTGTCGTCCCGGTAGACCCGCAGCGGGCCGCCGGCCGCGTACACCACCCAGCGCGCGGCGCCGCTCCAGCGGTCCGCCCACGCCACCTCGCCCGCAAGGCCGCTGACGGCCACGGCGCCGGGGACGGTGATGCCCGCCGTGAAGCTGCCGCCCGCCTTGTCCATCTTGGTGGTCGGATCGAAGCTGGCCGAGGTCCAGAGGCGATCCCAGCTGCTCCAGCGGCCGGCGACCCGGACGCGCTGCCAGGTCTCCCGCGCGGCGGCGTCGTTCAGCCGCGTCGCCCGCTGCAGGGCGTAGAGGCTGCTGTTCGAGTGGGTCTGGACCTCGATGTACCACCACTCGGCCGTGGGCGCGTTGACGAGCTGCGCGCCGTCGTAGAAGCCCGCGGTCGTGAGCGTGTCGAGGTTCGTCGCGGCGGGGAGCCGGCTCGCCTTGCCGTACGTCAGCGCGCCCGCCGCGAGCGGGCCGGCGACGAGCCCGCCGGTGCTGCGGTCGATCCGCAGCGCCTCGATCCAGGCGCTGCCGTCGGCCGAGACCTTCAGGTGCAGGTCGTCGTCGCCGGTCAGCCCGATCTCGGCCCGGCCGGACCAGCCGGATTGGAACAGCAGCGAGAGCGTGTTGGCGGGCGCGTCCTTGTTGAGGGTGTAGCGCAGGTCGCCCGTGCCGCCCTCGGCGCGGGCGAGCGCGGTCCACAGCGCCGCGTTGAGCTTGGCCGCGAACGGATTGGCGGCATCCGCCGTGGTGCCGATCCCGAGGCGGGCGAGGTTCTGCAGCGCCGTGAGCGTGGCCCGGAACCCGACCCACGCACCGCCCGTGTAGGTGTAAAGGTCCGCCTCATCGGTGACCCAGGCGAACCACCCGGGCCGCGGAACGAAGGATCGCCACGCGCCGTCCTGAAACCGGACGATGCGCCCCGCCCATCCCGTCCACGCGCCGCTCGGGCTCGCTCCGGCGATCAGGTAGCGGTCGCCCTCGGCCGGGCTTGCCGGGGGTTCGAGCCGGTCCTTGTCGAGGACGGCGAGCTGCACCAGCGTGTCGAGGCCGAGCAGTGCCTCGTTGTGCGTCACGTGTTTCTGCGCCTGCGCCGCCTGCAGGAGCGGCAGCGCGAGCAGCGGCGTTGCGTCAGACATGGAGCGTCGTCCTCAGGGCCGCGCCGCGGCCGTAGGTTGCGGAGAGCTGGTGGATGGCGATGGACAGGCGCAGCACCGGCCCGCCGAAGTCCGCCGCCTGCTCGGCCGCCGTGTAGGTCAGGCGCGGCGTGTCGGTCTGGACCGTGCGGAGCACCGTCATCCCGTCGCGAATCTCGACCGCATAGGCCTCGGTCTCCTCGGCGAGCGGCACCTCGGTCTGCTCCCAGGCATCGCCGTTGAGCCGGGTGCGGCGGATCCAGCTCAGCACGAGGTCGCCGCTCGCCTGGCGCCGCAGCCGGGCCTGCACCGGGGCGTAGGGGCGCAGGCCCGCCCCCGCGATGGTCAGGGTGGCGCCCGCATAGCTCGCATCCTCCGGCGGCAGTGCCGCCGGCCCCCAGCGGAAGACCTGCGGCAGGGCCCGGCTGGCCAGGGGCATGCCCGACTGCACCAGGGCCTCCGAGAGCACCACGAACGGCGCCCCGGCCGGGGTCGGGTCGCCCAGGGCGAACTCCGTCCCGCGCTGCCCGCGCAGCAAGGTGGTCAGCCGACAGCGGCCCGGCCCCAGCAGGGTGGCGGTGGCCCATTGCAGGATCTCCCACTCGCCCGAGGGGGTGAGCAGGGCCGCCGCGTTGGCGCCGTTGAGCACCTCCATCTCCGGCGCGGAGGTGAGCTCGGCCCCGGCCGGCACCTGCACGTCGAGCGCCGAGACCCGGTCCCAGCGCTGGGTGGGGCCGCTGGAGAGCGGGGCCGTGAGCTGGCCGATGATCGAGCGGGCGGCCACCACCGCATCCGCCGCGAACGGCCCGCCGCCGAGCGCCCGCAGCACCGCGATCGGCGACCACGGCGCGGTGTAGCCGGCGAAGTACGGCGCATGCGCCACCGCGTCCGCGCGCAGCAGCGGCAGGTCCAGGGCCTGGAACAGCCCGACCCCGATCGTCGCCGGCGGGGCCGGCGCCCGCCCGCTGGCACTGCCGTCCCGGTAGGCATAGACGCCGCTGTCCGCCCGCACCGCGCTCACCGGCCGGCCCGCCTCCAGGCCCAGCCGCGTCAGGCGGTAGTCGGTGCGGCTGCCGGCCAGCGTCAGGCTGACGACGTCGCCCGCCTCCAGGGCCAGGGCCGAGGGCGGCAGCACCGCGCCGACCGCCTCGCGCTCCACCACCGCCTGATAGAGCAGCGCCTGGGCCAAGCCGCGGGCGGCGCCCTCCTCCAGGCACAGCGGCAGCGCGGTCCGCGACACCGCGGCCGAGCGGCCGGCGGCGCGGCGCGCCTCGACGGCCGCGCTCTGGTAGGCGCGGGCCGGATCGAGGTAGCTCAGCGCCACCGCGGCCGGCAGCGCGGTCTCGTCCGTGCGGGTGCGCCGGTAATCCGGCCCGGCGCCGGAGGCGACCAGATCGGCTTCGGTGAAGTGGGCCACCGGAGCCTGCGCGAGCGGCCGGAAGTGGATGGCGCCGCCGCTCTCGACCCCATCGAAGAAGTAGGCGGTGCGCAAGGGCGCCAGGCTGTCGCGCGGGGCCTGCACCTCGGCCACGGTGTAGCCGTGCACGAGGCCGTGCAGCGCCGACACGTCGACCGGCGCGCCGCTGCCGGCGCAGAGATCGGCGACGACGTCGGGCAGCAGGCCGAGGTTGAGCCGGCCGGTGAGCCAATGCCCGAGGCTGTAGTTCGGGCTGTCGCTCCAGACCGAAACCTGGCGCGGGAACTCGGGGAAGGGCCGCGCATCCCAGGTCCACACGAACAGCCGCTGCGGATCGACCATGCGGCCGCCGTAGACCGTCGAGACCGGGTTGCCGTCCGGGCTCTGCCAGTGGCGCAGCGTCGCCTCGAGGTAGGCGCGCTGCATCATCAGGTCCTGCCGGCCGGAGGAGTAATGGGGCAGGAAGCTCTCGGAGGATTTCGGATCGACGAAGACGTTGGGCTGGTTGGCGCCCTTGTCGACGGCCGGGCAGCCCACCTCGGTGAAGCGGATCGGCTTGGACTGGGGCCGCCAGGCGGTGGCGGCTTCCTGCCGGACGCCGCCGGGCCGGTCGTGGTGCGGGTTGAGCCACCAGGCGCGCAGATCCTTGATCCGGAACACCCACGGCTCGGCATGGGCGCTGTCGGTGATCGGCACCCGGTTCTGCGCGTCGCGGTCGGCGAGCGTCGGATAGTACCAGTCGAACAGCTCGCCCCCGGCGATGTTCTGCGTCAGATACTCCGGATCGTAGATCGCCTTGTGATCCTGCGCGTCCAGATGATCGAAGCCGTCGCGCCAGTCTGAGAGCGGCATGTAGTTGTCGATGCCGATGAAGTCGATGTTGCTGTCCGCCCAGAGCGGATCGAGGTGGAAGTAGACGTCGCCGGTGCCGTCGGCCGGGCGATAATTGGCGTACTCGCTCCAGTCGGCGCCGTAGCCGATTGCAGCCCCGGCGCCGAGGATGGCGCGGGCGTCGGCCGCCAGGGACTTGAGCTGCGCCACGGCCGGAAAGGTGGCGGGGTCCGAGCGCACGGAGGTCAGCCCGACCATCTCCGAGCCGATCAGGAAGCTGTCGACCCCGCCCGCTGCCTCGGCCAGACGGGCGCAGTGCAGGATGAAGCGGCGGAAGCTCCACTCGGCCTTGGCGCAGCTGACGGTCGCGCCGGTCCAGGCCAGATCGGCCGGCCTCACCGTGCCGAAGAAGGCCGCCACCTGCGCGGCGGCCGCCGCGGTCTTGTCCGGGCTGCCCGGGCGGCCGATCGCCGGATCGCAGCTGAGGCGCCCGCGCCAGGGAAACGCCGCCTGCTCGGGCCCGCCATACGGGTCGGGCAGGCCATTGCCGGGAGCGATGTCCATCATCACGAACGGGTAGAGCGTGACCGACAAGCCCCGCCGCTTCAGCTCGCCGATCGCCTGCACCACCGCAAGATCCGAGGGCGCCCCGCCGAGCAGCGGGGCGCCGTCCGCGTCCCGGCTCACCACCGACGCTTGCGCCCGCGACAGGCCGCCGGCCCGCCAGGGCACATCCGTGCTCTTGGCGGCCGTCTCGACCTTCGGCAGGATCCGGCAGGCGGCAAGCCGCAGGTCGGTGCCGTGCCACGCCACCACCAGCGCGACGTGCCGGCAGCGCGGCGCCTCGGCCTGGAGCTGATCGAGCGCCTTCAGCAGATCGACCCCGCCCGAGACGGTGTTCTGCCCGGCAATGGCGCCGAACTCGCGCGCCGTCACCGGGGCGGTGGCATAGACGAACTCGCCCATGCCCGGGATCAGGGTCACGGCGGTGATCAGCTCCTCCAGCGCGGGCCGTGCACTGGCGGCGGGCGGGCGGCGGATGATCTCGGCGGTGATCACCGGGACGCGGTTGCCGAAGGCGGCCAACGGCAGATCCTCGAACACGAGATAAGCCACGCCCCGGTAGGCCGGGGCCGCGCCCTCGATCGCCTCGATCTTGGGATCCGGCAGCTGATCCTCCGTGCCGAGATAGAGCCGGGCCTGGTAGTCGGCGAGCCGGATCGGCTTGCCGTCCGCGTAGACCTCGCCGAGGGCCTGGATCGGCCCCTCGCAGAAGGCCACCGCCATGCTGACGCTGTAGCTGTACGTCACGTTGTAGGTCTTCGGCTGCGGCATCCCCTTGCCGCCGCGGGTCTTCACCGTCTCGACGGCCTGGGTCTCCTTGAGCCTGGTGGCCCAGATGATCTGGCCGGCGACGCGGGTGCGGCCGTAGACGCGGGCGATCGCCGCGCCCTCGCTGGACGCGGTGACGTAGAGCTCGGACAGGCGCGGCCCGCTGGCGATCTGCGGCTTGGGCCGCGCGCCGAACAGGGCGCGATCGGCCACCCCGCCGAGGGCGGCCCCGGCGATCCCGCCGAGGACGCCGCCGAGCGGCCCGCCGAGCGCGGTGCCGACCGCCTTGCCGGCATAGGACAGCACCAGCGTGCTCATCGGGCGATCTCCGGAAAGCGGAAGGCATGCGCGATGCGCCGGCTCCAGGCCGGCGGGATCCCGCTCTCCAGGACGGCATGGCCGTCATAGGCGTGGATCATCCGGCTGGGGCCGGAGAGGATGGCGCAGTGCTTGGCCGGCAGCCCGTCGCGCCAGCGGAACAGCAGCACGTCACCGGCTTCCGCCTGCGGGATCGGGATTTCCTCAAGGTGGCGGCGGGCCGCCTCGCGCAGCGTCTCGCTGCCGTGATCCTCGGCCCAGCTCGCGCTGTAGGGCGGCGGCGCTTCGGGCGCGCAGCCGTACAGCTCGGCATAGACGCCGCGCAGCAGGCCGAGGCAGTCGCAGCCCACCCCCTTGAGCGCGGCCTGATGATGGTAGGGGGTGGCGAGCCACGTCCGGGCGAGCGCAACGACCCGCGCGCGGGTGCGATCAGAGGCGTCCGCCGTCATTCTGCGCTCCCGCCGGGCTGGCCGACACCGCGTAGTCGTTGCCCGGCAGATCCGGGAAGCCGCGGAAGTGGACGCCATTGCCGAACTTGGCCCGGCAACTCGTGAAGGACTTGTCGCAGCCGGCCGTGAGCGTGAAGCTGTCGCCGGCCGCCATCGGGGCCGGCATCGGCTCCCACAGCTCGAGCAAGGCGCTCGCTCCGGAACGCAGGTGGGCGCGCACCTCGACGACTGCCCCGGCATTGGCGCCGGAGGCCCAGACCAGGTGGCCGGCGGTGAACCAGTCGGTGCGGTAGGCCTCGAGGCCCGCGGCGACGAGCGCGCGGGCGGAGCGCACGGCGGTGACGCGGCCGCTGCCCTGATAGGTGGCCGATGTGGCGTCGATCCCGCAGCGGGGATCGCCGAACAGGGCATCGCAGGAGCGCTGGTAGAGCCGGCCGCAGGGCTGAGCCAGCCGATCGGCGAGCCCGCGCACCTCGGCGGTGAAGCCGGTGCAGCCGCGCGAGACCTCGCCGATGGTGCCGGACAGGATGAGCACCGCATGGGCCGGGGCGGCCCAGTCCAGCCACCACACCGCGACGGCGGCACCGTCGTAGAGGCCGCGGGCGAGCTCGGCCTCGGCCAGGCGCCCGCTGCTCAGCGCGCCCATGATCTCCAGGCTGTCGACGGCGAGCCCCGCGCTCTGCTCGAGGGCGCTGCCGGTGGCGCCGCTCTCGGCCGAGCAGAGCACGCCGTCACAGGTCACGTCCTCGTCGTGATCCGTGAAGCCGAGGCGCTGGCCGTCGCTGCGGGTGAGGATCCAGCAGCGGCACAGGGTGGTGACGCCGCTGGCGAGGCTGGCCGCGAGGCCGGGCGGGAGCGTCTTCATCGGCGCAGCTCGATCACCGGAATGTCGGCGACCACGCCGGCCAGCACGGCCTGGTGGTCGATCTCGAGGCGGTCGCTGGCGAAGCGCACCGGCACATCGAACAGGAAGCCGGCGGTGACGGCAGCACCCGGCGCCGGCGCCGCGGCCAGGGTGACGCGCCCGGTGGTGGGATCGACGGAGAAGCCGGTGGGGGCGAGCTCGGTGCCGGCGACTGCGATGCGCACGGAGCCGGCGACCGGCTTGAGGATGGGGCGGAGATAGGGAGCGAAGGCGCCGCCATAGGTCTTGGCGAGCGGGAACACCGTGGTGCTGCCGTCGCCGGTGCCGAGCGGCTGGTCGGTGGGGGCCGGCTGCTGGCCAAGCGCACAGGAGGCATGGTCGAAGGTGTCGCGCCAGCGGAAGCCGTAGAGCGGCCCGCGGCGCTCCTCGAAGAAGGCCAGCAGCAGGGCGATGTCCTCGGCCCGGCGCAGCGCCGGGCCGGCATTGTAGGAGCGGCGGGAGTGGCGCCAGAGGCTGTTGCGCTCCTCGTCGCCCGAGCCCAGCGTGACGATCTCGGTGCGCCGCTCGGGCCCGCCGCGCGAGCCGTAGGAGAGGCTCAAGGGAAAGCGCACCTCGTGGAAGGGCGCGGCCATCAGCCCGACCGCATGCCCCGCTGCACCGCCCGGTAGAGGGCGGCGGTGATCTGGGCCTCGGAGCGTGCGAAGCTCGGCGCGTCGGGCGTCTGCACCACCATGCTGACCTGGATCGGCCGCGCGCGGCTCGCGCCATCGGCCGCGGCCGGCGGGCCGGCGCCCCGCGCGATCGGGATCACCCGCCCGTCCTGGTTCGGCACGAACAGCTCGCGCCCGAGCTCGCCCACCGTGTAGGCGCGCCCGGCCTGCACCGGGCCGCCATTCGCCCGGAAGAAGCTGCTGACGAAGTCACCGAAGCCGCTCGCCTTCACCTCCTGCGTGGCCCACCCGGCGAGGCCACCGACCGCACTGCTGCCGGCGCTCGCGGCCGGCGCAGTGCCAAAGAACCCGGCGAGCGGCCCCTGACCGGTGAAGAGCGCCTGCAGCGCCGACCGCTCGAATTGCTTGATCAGGCTGCTCAGGACATCGCCCAGGTTCTTGCCCTCCAGCACCGCATCGGCGAAGCCGTTGGCCGCCGCGTCTCCGAAGTAGCGAGCTGCGTCCGCCGTCTGGCGCAACGCCTGCTGGGCATCCGTCGCAGCGTCCTTGTAGCGCTGCATGGCCTCAGCAGCGGCAAGCACGCGCGTGCGCTCGTCTTCGGTCAGATCGGCCGAATCCCGCTTGCGCCGCTTCACGTCCTCGCGTGCCGCCGCCTCGGCCTTCGCGAGCGCCACCGCCTTCTCGCGCTCGATGTTCGTCTGGGTGACGTTGTCCAGCTCGGCCTTCGCGGTATCGCGCGCCTTCTCGAGCTGGTTGATCAGGGTCTCGACGGCATCGAGGCTTTCGGAGCTCGATCCACCACCCCTGGAATGAAGAGACGGGAGAGGGTTCGCGTTGGCTCCGCCTCGCGGGCTCACCCTGACGGTCACCGGGGCGGGCGGCCCCTGCTCCTCCGGCGGGAGGGCGCCGACAGCGCGCAAGGCCTCCTGAGCCGCGGTGAGCACGTTGCCTGCGGTCAGCACCTTGCCGATGTAAGGAATTGAGTTGACGAAGCCCTTAATCTCACCGACGACCGCAGATATCTGCTTGTACAGATCAACCGCAATCGTCACAACGCGAGCAATTACGGCCTCGACATTTAGGAATGCCTGATAGGTGTCGAGGACGGCATTCGAGATGTCACGCTGGATCGGGGCAAGCGCCGTCGCGAAGGTGTTGGCGATGTCCTTCGCCTTGGCGTCGAGCTGATTGGCTCTCTCGATCTCGTCCTCGCCGACGATGCGGATGCCGGCGACGGTCGTGGAGGTGGAGGTGATCGCCTCCCGCAGCTTGCCGGTCAGGTCGATCCCGTCGCGCAACCGCCGCTCGAAGTCGGCCCCGAAGAACTTGCCGGCCAGGTCGAACGCGGCCGGATCCCGCGCCTCCGCGCGCAGCTTGTCAATGAGATCCAGCACGACGCGGATCTTGGCTTCCTGGCTCGCCGCGTTGTCGAACAGCGCCTTGTCGGCCGCGGTGAGGTTTCCGGCGCGCACGTTCTGCTCAAGACGGTTGCTGAACGACGAGGTGTTGCTGGCGTCCTTGCCCTCACCGATCCTGATCTCTGCGGCCTCCCGGGCGTGCCTCAGCGCCTGAGTGACCTGATCGACGGTCAGGCCGTACTTCTCCGCGCTCAGCGTGGCGCGCTGGAAGAACTCGGCGCCGACGCCGACACGCTCCGCATCGCGCCCGATCTTGACGAATTCCTCGACATGCTGGCGCGCCTGATCAATCGAGCTTGCCACGCCCTCGAAGACGAGCTTGGCGATCTCGAAGGCGATGAAGGCACGAAACAGGGTCTGAAGTGTCGGGATCTGGGCCGCGATGAGGGCGATGGACGACGTCGTGCCGGCCAAGCCCGCCTGCACCGTCGCCTGGGCCGTCTGCGATGCCGCGGCCGATGCGGTGAAGGCCCGCACGATGCCCTCAAGGGTCGCCTTCTCGGCCGTCGCGGCAGTCGCTGTCGCGGTCGCGATGGTCCTGAGGTCCGTGCCGACGGCGCCAGCCGCGCGCTGGGCATTCCGCTGAACCGCATCGAGCGTGCGACCCAGCGAGTTCGAGTTCGCCGCGGCGCCGGACATGGAGACCGCGACGCTTGCCATGTTGCCGGCGATCGACGAGGCCAAACTCGCCATCGCGCTCTGGGCGCGTGACGTGTCCGCCGCAAACTGAATGACAAGAGGCTCAGCCATGCGACTGCCGTTTTCTGGTCTTGCCGACTGACTTTCGCTTCATCGACCGTCGAACCAGCGCGCCATCAGGCGCGACCGGCGGCCATCTCTTCGGACAGCACGTTCAGGAATTCGTCCTCGCCAATGTCCGCCTCGCGCGGCGTGTGGGCGCGGATGAACCCGTCGATAGCGGCGTGCCACTCCGCCAGGGTCATTCGCCGGACATCCTGTGGCGTGAACCCCGCGACCGCCCCGGCTGCTATGTAGACGGAGAGGTCTCCGGGGCGGCTGCGCTGCCCCCCTCCGTCTCGGCTTTTCCCTGAGGGACACCGCTCACCGCAGCCCTCACGATCTGCGCCGCGAGGTCGAGGAAGTCGGCGACCGGGTAGACGGGAGGGTGATAGCGCATCACCAGGGCCTGGGCCTCGACGGCCGATGCACCGGCACCCTCCAGCCCGAGCCGGATCGGCTCCCACACGTCGTTGACCCCGAACCGGTGGGTGGCGAGCCGCAGCATGATCTCGCCGATGCCGGCGTTGCACAGCCGCTCCAGTTCGGCGATCTCGCCGAGTCGCAGCTGGAACGAGCGCTCGCGACCGCCGAAGGGCGCCCGCACGAGCGTGCGCGAGGTGTCGGTCTCGCTCATGCCGTGGCGTCCGTCCACGTGAGCGGGCCGTCGCCGCGGAACTGGCAGGTGAACGATACGATGCCGTTGTTGTTCTTCGTGATCTCCAGGTTCTCCACGAAGACGTTGCCGATCCAGGCGCCGCCGCCGTTGGCCGCGGTCTGATCGACCAGGAACCGATACGGGATCGGCGTCTGGCTGCCCGCGTCGGCACGCAGCTTGGCAAGACGCGTCGCATCCACCTGACCGGCGATGCGCCCGCCCCAGGCGGTCGAGGACATGATGCTCTTGCGCACCGGGATCGCCAGCGGATCATCGCAGTCCGGGACGGTCGCATCCTCGAATGCGTTCGTCAGCGTGAGCGTGATCGAGGTGGCGAGGCAGATGAACGCCCAGTTCTGCTGGGCAGTGCCGTCGCCGCGGTAGGCCCTGAAGCGATTCCCGGGCAAGAGGTTGGGGGTCGTCATCCAAGCGGCTCCTCGATGAGGGTGTCACGGGCGATCGTGGTGGTGAGGTCCACGAACATCGACTTGGGGGCGAGGGGATCGACGACGTCGCCGGCCTGGGTGACGTCGAGGCGGTTCTGAAGGCTGAAGGGCGCCGGGATCGTCACGACGTCCGCGTCCTTGCCGTCCAGGGCCTGCACGATGGCCTCGATCACCTCCCAGCCCTGATCGCGACCGGAGGTTGTGGTGACGGCGTAGATCCGCATCCGGATCTGCCAAGCCGTCCCGCATTCGAGGTAGACCCGCTGCCGGTTGATCGGGCCCGCGTAGATGTAGGGAGCCTCCTGGCCGGGCCTGCGGTCGTTCGGCACGGCGTCGAACACCTTGCCGGCCACGAGGGCGGTGACGCCCGCATCGGCCTTGAGCAGGCGGCGCACCTCGCCGAGGAGGGCGGTTTCCGGGGTCATAGTCCTTCCTCCCGCGCCGCAGCCGCGGCGCCGCTGTAGAGCTGAGCCAGTCCCTCGCGGACCGAATTCCAGAAGAAGGGTTTGGGCTCGACGTCGGTCGGCCCGGCGGAGGAGCCGCGTGGGCGAAGTGCACTGTGGTCCTCGAGGTCGAAGAATCCCGCGTCGGCATGGCCCGTGCCGCCGACCCGGTGCCCGAATTCGACGAAGCGGGCATACTCGTCGTCCCCGTTCACCGCGGTCGCCTCGACGGTGATCAGCCGACCTTCCTTGCGCCAGCTGATGCCGCTGAAGAGCGTGCCGGTGTCCCGCGGCGCCCTGGCACGCATCATCTCCACCATGTCGGCCGCAGCCTGCTCGGCGGCGTGGTCGGAGCGAGTGGCGAGCGTCACGAGGTACTTCGCGAGTTGGCCCGAGATGCGCTCCACCCCGACCACGCCCGTGACGGTGTCGATGAGGCGCAGGCCGGACAGCACGCCGGGCGCGGTCCGGAAGGCGCGCGCCTGGGGCGCCAGATCGAAGGCGGAGAACCCCTGGCCGATCGCGCCAAGGGTCGCGGTGATGTCGACCATCACTGCCCTCCCATGTTGGACGAGATGCGCATCGTGATCATGCCGGTGCGGCGGTCGGGCAGGCCGACGCCCTCGATCCCGAACTCGCGGCCTAGGATCACCACCCGATCGGCGCTGGTGACGGTGCGGGCTTGGGGACTGTCGCGGATGGTGAGCGTGCCGGTCTCAACGTCCTGCGCTCGGCCACCCTCTGCGGCTTCGCGGGCGCTCTCCTGCCGGTAGTTCGCCCAGGCCTTGAAGGCATCGGCGTAGTCGCCGCGGTCGGTGCCGTCGCCGATCACCGGCCGCTGACGAAACGTCACGCGCTTATCGAGGAGGCCGGGATCCATCAGCCCCACCCCCGGTAAGGCGACAGCAGCGCGTCGACCCCCAGAGGCAACTCGCTCATTCCTCCGGCTGGGGTGACAGGCAGGCGGTTGGTGTAGAAATGCCCGACCATGAGCAGGATCGCGTGCCGGATCGGCGCCGGAACCGTGCTCCTGGCGTCGCTCCCGGTTCCCGTCTCTGGATAGCCGGCGCGGTAGCGGACGGTGATGCTCTGCCCGTCCGCCGAGGGCGTCTCGCTCTCCACGGCCCGGAACGGCGGGCACGGATAGACGCGGTCGCCGGGGGCGAGAACGGCCGGGAAGACGATCTCCAGGACCTGTTCCCCGAGCGCCCGGCCGAGCCAGCCGTCCGGCCCGTCGAGCCAGGCCGTCGCCACCTCCACCAGGTCGGAGATGTAGCCATTATCGTCGTCGTGCTCGACGCGCAGGTGCCGCTTCGCCTGCGCCAGCGTGACGATCGGAGCGGGCGGCGTGACGACGATCGGGGACATGGGGATCTCGGCTGCGGATCGGCCGATTACTTGGGCTTCTTGCCAGCGGAACTGTTATCGGAGTTGCTGTTCTGGTTCTGCTCGGTCGCTTTCGCAGCCTCCACCCGAGCCTCGATCTCGGCGATCTCGGCCGCGGCCGCCCTGCGCCGATCGGCCAAGCCCTGCTCCAGGTCCGCCGCCTCCTGCTGCGCCTTGGCGCGAGCCTCCTCGACCAATCGATTGATCTCCGCAATGGCCGCCTGCGCCTGCTCGCGCGCCGTGGCGACCGCCGCATCCAGGGCCTCGATCTCCTGCTGACCGCTGGCACTCTGCAGGGGCGGCAGGCTGGCGGTCGGCACGGCCGCGTTCTCCTCATCCGTGAGGGCCACGCAGCCGGCCGCGGCGAGGGTCTTGATCTGCACGGGCGTGAGCGCGACGACCTGCCCCTGACGGACGGGGCGGCCATCCAGGGTGAAGGCGCTGATCGCGGTGCGTTCGGCGACGTTGGTCTTGCCCATGACGCAAGCTCCTGGTCAGGCAGAGGGATGGGTCGGAGCCGCGGCCGGGGCCGCAGCCCCGGAGCTCACGGGTTGTAGCGGTTGTCCCCGAACAGCAGCACGGCGGTGCCGATCACGGCGCCCGCATTGTCCGAGGAGATCTGCACGGCGACGTAGCTGTAGCCGTCGTCGAGCTGCTCGGTCTTGGCCTCGGCCGTGACGAGCAGGGCGCCGCCGCCGGCCGGCGCAACCTTCTCGACCGGCGCGCCGAGCGGCTTGGCGCCTGCGCCCGCGCCGTCGGTGGCCTGCAGGAGCTGGACGGTGACCTTTTTCGTCGCGGCGATGGGGCCGGTGACGACGTCGGCGGCGATGCGCTGGGCGCCCGCGGCGGCGTAGTACGCCCCGGTCCGGGCCGTGGTGATGTCGGCGTGGACGACGCCGAGCTGGCGACGCTGCCGCTGGGCAATGGTGGGCATGGCTCGCGGTCCTTCACGATGGAGGCGGAGAGGAGCGGGCGCGCGTCAGGCGCCCGCGAGGATCACGCGGCGGGCACGTCGAGCACGACGAAGGGCGAGACGGCGTAGCCGTTCTCCTCCTTGATCGGCTCGGTGAGCCAGGGCGCGCCGTCGACGTTCCAGAAGACCTTGATCACGGTCTTGTTGCGGGTGAAGTGCACGTGCTCCGACGCCGCGACGTAGGGGCCGGAGCCGTCCTTGATCAGGTACGAGGACCAGTCCGCCAGCACGACGTCGCCGAGCGTGCCGAGCAGCGGCGCCCGGTTGTTCCAGATCAGCGGGTAGCCGAGCAGGGTGCCGGGAATGCCGTCCTGCGCGTTCGGCTGCCAGATGAGGCGGCCCTGGTCGTCCTTGAGCAGCATGATCTGCGGCAAGACGGCCTGCGGCGCGCTCCACACGGGGTTGCTGCCGCGCATCAGCAGCCGCGAGAGCATGGTGACGAGGTCGACGTAGGTGACCTTGGTCGCCTGCGCCCGCGGCACCTTGTAGGCCGCCGGCGCATGGATCGCGCCGAGCGGCCGGCCGACGCCATTGCCGCGCAGGAAGGCGTAGTCCTCCGCCGCCGAGACCGCGCCGCGCAGCTGGGTGCGCAGCAGGGTATCGGAGGTCTGCCAGTTGCGCAGCAGCTTGTCGCCGATCGTGATCGTGCCGGCGACCTCGTGCGGCGTCAGCATGATCTCGCGCAGCTTGAGGTCGGTCTCGGGCTTCTCCCCGCCCTCCTCGATCCAGGTCACCTTCACGCCGCCGAACATCCCCTGCGGGGCGTCGCCAGTCTGATCGAGGGCCGGGATCACCACCGGGGCATCCGGCGGCGAGCCGGCGGGCAGCACGTTCGCGCGCGACCGCACGATCGAGTCCTGCGGGCGCACCGACATCAGCTCGGTGCGGAACTGCGGCGGAATCGCGAAGCCGCCGGAGGGCCCGTCGTCCATCCGCATCTCGGCGCTCAGGGCACCTTCTGCTTCCGAGGCGCCGATGCCCTCGTGGAAGTCGAGGCGCTGGTCGTTCGGCCGGAAGCGCACGGCGTGCATGAACTCGCCCAGGCTCTCGAACTGCGTCGAGGCCTCGCCGTGCCGCCGGACCGGCTGAGGACCGGCGCGGCGGGACACCGCCGGGCGCGTCTCCTCCAACGCGGCCTCATGCCCGGCCTGCTCCTCCAGGCGCGCGATGCGCCGATCAAGAGCATCCTTGTCGGCCTTCAGGCCATCGTAGCTCTCCGCCTCCTCGGCCGTGAGGTCGCGGTCCTCGGCCTCGGCGGCCTGAAGGATCTCGCGCATGCGCGCGACGATCCCGGCCCGCTTTTCCTGGAGGGCGCGAAGCGGCGCCTCGAGGGCGGCCATGGCCGGGGCGGCAAGCACAGCGGTGGGAAGGCCGTGCAGGTACGGAGCGAAGGCGGCGGGGTCGCCATGGATGCCGCAGACGACGAGGACGCCGAGGCACACGAACGCGGCTGCTGCGAGCAGAACCGCCGGTCGGTTCGATTTCATGACGCGATTCCTCTCGCGGTGATGACCGGACGAACGGGGAGACCCCATCCAGGCCGGTCCCTGGCGGGGCGACTGCTCGCGCGAGGCGCGGGTCAGATCAGGAAAGGTCGAGCGCTCGCAGGGCACGCCGCGGCGCGACGCCGGCCCGGCGAGCGGCCGGAGCGGGCCGGTACTGGCTCGCTCCGAGGCGTTGCAGCGTCTCGTCGAGGGTGCCGAGGCGGTCCGCCATGCCCTCCGCCACGGCGGGCGCGGCATCCACCATGTCGCCCTGGCCGAAGCCGTCGCGCACCGCCGACAGGCTGACGTTGCGGTTGCGGGCCACGGCCCGCACGAACATGTCGTAGGCGGCCTCCACCCGGGCCTGGCGGCGGGCCAGCGCCGCGTCATCGAGCGGGCCGGCCACGCCATCGGCCTTGAACCGGCCGGCGCTGATGATGGTGCGCTTCACCCCCAGCTTCTCGCGGGCGCCGGACAGGTCGTCGTGAATGCCGAAGACGCCGATGGACCCGACCGCGCCGGTCGGCGTCACCACCACCTCGTCGGCGGCGGAGGCGATCCAGTAGGCCGCCGAGGCCGCCGTGGCGTCGACATGCGCCACGATCGGCTTCGTGCCGCGGGCCGCGAAGATCATGCTCGACAGTTCGTCCGAACCGCTGACGGCGCCGCCAGGGCTGTCCACATCCAGCACGATCGCCTTCACCTCGGGATCGCGCAGCGCCCCCTGGAAGGCGTGCCGGAACGCCTCGGCGGACGTGCCGCCCGAGATGTCGCCCATCAGGTTCATGCGGTTGGCGATGACCCCGCGCAGCGGCAGCACCGCCACCGCGCCCTCGCGGCGCGCCACCTCCTTCGCCTGCGCGTTCGAGATGCGGGCCTGCACCTCCTCCGCCGAGAACTTCACCCCGTCCGCCTGCGCCTCCAGGAAGGCGACGATCTCCTGCAGCTTCGCCTCGCGCAGGGCCCAGCGCTCTTCCGTGACCGCCATCAGAATGTGACCGTACTTCATGCGGCGCGCTCCAAAGCGTCGAGACGGGCAGCGATGACGTCGAGCTCGTCCACGCGCCCCTCCACGGCGGCCAGCCGCGCCTCCTGGGTCGGATCGGGAGGCACGGCACCGCCCTGGGGCACGCCGACGGTGTCGATCGCGTTCTTGAGGGTGTGCATGTTGACCGGCACGAAGTGGTGATCGCCTTCGGGGCCGAGCGGGTCCATGTCCTCCAGCGTCAGGATATCATTGGGCGAGAGGCCGCCCACGCCGAACAGAAGCTGGTAGAACCGGGCCCGGCTCATCATGTCGCCGCGCAGGAGCGCGTTCATGTTGAACTTGACGAAGTATCCCTGCTTTCGCTCCTCTTCCGTGAAGAGCTTCCAGTTCATCTCCTGCTCCCAGGCATTCACCCAGGGCTCGACGGTCTGACGGACGAAGCCGATCATCAGCTGCTCGATGCCGGAGCCCCACGACGTCGTCTTCTCGTGGCTCTGCAGCAGGATCAGCGGCACATCGTACATCCGCGCGATTTCCGCGATCTGCATCTCGCGGGTGCCGAGGAACTGCGCATCCTCGGGCGGGATCGTCGTCTGGATGTACTTCATGCCCTCCTCGAGCACCTTGACCCGGTGCGCGTTGTCGAGGCCGCCCTGGCGCTCCAGCATCGCGCCGGGGTCGGTGCGCCCCGGCTCGACCCGCGGAGCGTTCGGGTCGCGCTGCCCGCGCGGTCCCTGCGCCCTCAGGTTCGCCTGTGCGCCGGCCGAGAGCCGGCCGGGATGCAGGAGGAAGCCGCCGCTCTTGGCATCGTTGGCGAAGAACTTGCCGCCGAACTGCTCAAGGGCCTGCGCGAGCCCCAAGGCCTCGCGGGCCAGTGCCACCGGCGAATGCCCCACATAGCCGTCCTGGCTGAGGTCCATGATGTGCAGGACGTCCTCGTGGTCGAGGCGGAAGGTCTGCCCGTCGATGGTGGTCCGGTAGACCAGCACGCCGTCCTCGCGCACCGGCTGCGTGGCCCAGGGCAGGAGCGGCCAGAGACCGACCGCCTGCCCGCGGCCGTTGCGCTCGATCTCCATGTAGCCGTTGCCCCACAGGAGAGCATGAGCCTGCGCCGTCTTGCGCAGGGTGCGCGACGACATGAAGTCGTTGGGCCGCAGGCCGAGCCGGCGCGACAGGGGATGGTCCGTCACCTCCTCGCTGCCCCCGCCGGCGCGGGGCTTCATGATCTTGATCGGGAAGCGGGCCAGCGGGTTCGAGATGCGGTTGACGCAGGCGTAGACCACCGGCAGCCGCAGGGCCGAGTGCTCGGTCACGACCGTGCCAGCGGCGGTGCGCCCGCCACCGATGGCGCGGATGAGCCAGCCGCCGTCCGAGACGGAGGCTGACGGGCCGAAGCGGGGCGCGGCCGCAGCGCCGAAGAGCGAGGCGAGCAGCCCCATCAGAGCCTCGCCAGGGCAATCGCCGTGGCCACGAGCGCGAGGCCGGCGACGATGAGCGCGGTGGGCACGTGGATCAGCGCGACGCCCGCCACGACGAGGCCGATGCCGGCCAGAGCCGATGCCTCGGGCAGGCCGAACAGCCTGGCACGTGGCGCCGGGAGATCGTGAGGCTCTTCCATCAGATCGCGTCGATCTCGATTTCCAGGATGCCGCGGGTCTCGTAGACGGACGGGCCGCTGTCCGGCAGGTCGGCCGACGCTGCCCCGACCGCCATCGCGATCGTCACGAGGCCGTCGATGCGGCCCCGGCTCCGCTTCTTGTCGAAGGCCCGGTTGCCCTGGCCGTCCGCATCGACGTGGGCGTTGGCGGCGCAGGCGTAGGTGACGGGGGAGGCGTCGATCGCGATGCCGCCGGTCAGGATCAGGTCCTCCAGGCGTTCGATCGAGCGCGGCATGCACAGCGCCCGGTCCTCGAACACGATGCGCTTGCCCTGGCCGTGCGCGACGAGCTTCAACCCCTCGCCTTCGGGCTCGCCCGGCCCCTGGTAGCGCCACACCGGAAGCCCGATCTCCTCGCAGGCGGCCTCGAAATCCGCCATCCCGGCCGGGTCGAAGGCCAGGAACTGCACGTCGTGCTCGGCGACGAGGCGGGCCACCTCGGCGGCCACGAAGGTCTTGTCGATCACCGCGCCCGGAACGGCGACCAAGCCCGTCTCCTCAGGCCTCTCCGCCCACTGGTCATAGGGCGCCTGATCGGCCCGGGCCCGGTCCGCAATCCCTTCCCGCGTGGTCCAGTACCAGGTCTTGGCAAAGTGGTGCCCGTCTCCCCCGACCCACACCGCCGTGAGGGCCGTGAGGTCGTTCTTCTTGGACAGGTCCAGCGCCAGCCAGCACGGCTGCCCACGCAGCGCCTGCGCATCGACCTTGCCCTGAACCGCGACCCAGGCCTCCTCAGCGATCCAGAACGCGGTGGCGCCGATCGGGATGCCGAAGTAGAGCCGCTTCACCGACAGCGCCGTCGAGAGCAACTGCTTGGCCGTGTTCACCTCGCCCCGGATGTTCTCGATCGGGAAGGTGATGCCCAGCGCCGGCAGCGCCTTCGGCCAGCAGGATTCGTCCTCGAACACGCTCTCGCGGTCGGCCTTGTCGACCCGGGCGATGAAGGCGAACGCCTCGTCATCCTGGATCTCGCCCCGCGCTACCTTCTGGTAGAACTCCGAGTAATCCGTGCCAACGATCTGCGTCGTGGCCGGCGTGTTGGTGCCGAGCAGCATCAGCGCGTCGCCCGGCATCTTCGCCACCGCCCGCCGCCACGTCTCGATGGCCGCGTTGGCCTTGAACTCGTGGATCTCGTCGGCCAGCACGGCGGTGGGCCGCGGGCCAGACACCGCCTCGCCGTTGGCCAGCGCCCGGAACTTCGAGCCGGTCTCGATGTGCTCGATCTTCCAGGCATTGTCGCCCTCGCCGCGGATCACGACCTCGCCGCGCTGCTCCAGCGTGTCACTGTCGTCCTCGGCTCCGGGGATCGGCGCCCGGCACATCGCCACCGCGTCCCCGAACAGCACGTTGGCGGTGGCCCGGTCCTGCCCGATCGCGTAGACCTCGGACCGCGGAATGCCGGCCCAGCCCATCAGGTAGAGCCCAACCGCGGCCATCAGCGGCGACTTCGCCTGGCCCTTGCCGGTCTCCAGCCAGCCGGCACGGAAGCGCATCCGACCGCTGTCCTTGCGCCAGCCGAACAGCGAGCCGATCACGAAGGTGTGCCAGGGCAGCGGCACGAACGGCTCGCCGGCCTTGGCGCCCGCCGTGATGGTCAGGACGGCCGGCAGGAAGCCGAGCGCCCGGGCTGCGATCTCCGGCCGCCAGTGCAACCCACGCCGGGCTCCATCGCGCCGGTCGCGCAGGTGCCGCTCGGCGGCATGGCGCACCAGCTCGCCGGCCACGATCCGCCCGGCGACGACGTCTTCCGCCCAGGCGGTCGTGGGATCACTTCGCGACGGGCCTGAGATAGGCATCGGCCGCTCGCGCCGCCTTGGTCTTGCGCTCCACCTTCGTTACCGCGCCGCGGCGCCGCGGCGACAGCCCGAGCTCGGCTTCCAGCGCCGCAGCGTCGGAGGCCAGCTCGCGCATCGCGGTGTGATGCGGGCTCAACCGGGCGATGGCCTTGGCGTTGCCCCGCCGTGGCCGGGACACCGATCCGCTCTCGGCGACTTGGCGCAGCGACCGATCGTAGAGCACCCGGGCGCAGACCAGCCGCTGGATCGCGTGGCCGTTCACGGGCGCCAGCAGGTTGCGCTCGCGCAGCTCCGTCGTGATCACGCGCCAGTGCTCCCGTGCTGCTGCGAGGTCGAGTTCGTCGGAGAACAAGGACGACCAATCGGGCTCCGCAACGATTGTCCCGGTGCCGCTCACCACATCCATCTCGGCCAACTTTTTTGTCTGAAACTGCTTCCAGTGCGAACGGAGGGGGGCGTCGGGTGCAGGATCCGGAGGTCCTAGACTTTCGACCCTCCCCTCCCCCAAGGTCAGGTGGGCCGATTCCACGGATGACGCGGGTCGCGCGGCCGCCCATCGAGGGTCACGCCCGTCACGTAACCGCGGCGCTCCTGCGCCTGCTTTGTGCCGTCGTGGCAGGGCTTGCAGAGGGACTGCAGCTCACCCTCCCAGAACAGATGCTCGTCGCCCCGGTGCGGCACCACGTGGTCGCAGACCGTCGCTGCGACCGGCCTCTCATCCGTCGAGCACATCGCACAAAGCGGATGATCCCGAAGCTGCGCCTGGGCGATGCGGCGCCAGCGCGCTGTCCAGTACCAGTGCCGCCAGGGTTGGTCGGTGGTGCGGCGCGCATCATGGAAACTGACACGAGCCCGATCCGCAGCGGTCTTGTTCATCGCGCCCTCCTGCGCCTCCGCCAGCGTCGGGCCGGCGAGCCAGGTCAGGCCGATTGGGACGCCTATCCCCATTAGGAGGCTTCGAACTGCTTCAGGTGCAGATAGATCGGATCGAACCCCGCTATGGCGGTCAGCCCCTCCCAGTCGTTCACCGTCAGCCGTCCACCGCGCAGCGTGACCAGCCCTGCACTCCTGAGTTCCTGCAGCGTGCGGTTGACGTGAACGGTCGTGAGCCCGAGCGCGTCCGCAAGCTCGGTCTGGGTCATCGGCAGATCGCACGCATGATCCTGGGCAAGCCCGACTGCCTCCAAGCGCGTGACCAACTCGCAGAAGAGGTGAGCCATCCGGGTATAGGCGTGGCGCCGACCGATGTTGACAATCCACTCGCGGAGGAGGGCCGCGTCGATCAGCGTCAGGCGCCAGAACGCGTCCGCGAGCCTGGGATGGGTGCGGAAGAGCGCCCGAACCGCCTCGTGCTGGACGAGTCCGATCCGGCATGGGGAGACCGTGGCGATGCCGTTGTCGAGCACCTTCAGGTGCAGGCTCTGGAGATCGGGCATGTCACCGGGGACGTGGTAGGCCATGATCTGGCGCATGCCTGCCGGCGTCGATTTGTAGAGGCAGGCGAAGCCCTTCAGAAGGGTGAAGCACTGAGAAGGCCGGTCATGCTCGCGCACGATGTCCTGCCGCGGTCCGAAATCCGCCACCTGCATCGGCAGAGCAAAGAGTGCCGCCTTCTCGTCCGCAGACAGGGTGAAGAGGGCAATGCTCTCCACCTTGCGCACGAACGGATGGGTGTCGGGCTGGAAGGAGGCGGCCATGACGCTCCTCTTGGCTAACTTGCAGGGGAGAGTACGCAATCTCCCGGCCAGCAGCATCCAGGACCGATGTGATGATGCGCGACGATGGCACGGTGGTAGTGGGGCCGCAGTGGCGCAGATCTGAGACTGCTATGCACCCGTTGCAAGTCTGTGGCGTGGGTGCGAAGCGTCAGATTTGGGCCATGTGGCGCACGAGATGGCGCCCCGGACCGCACCGAACCCAGTGCCGACTCCACGATGGTTTGCGGGACTGGTCCCAGCCGTGACGTCCGGCCCTGCTTTCGGCCGCGCTGAGGTCGAGGCTCCCGCTGGAGGCCGACGCGCGCCGAGGGGCGATAGATCGGTGCGTGTGGGACTCGACACCAGCTCGACTGCGCAACGAGAGGTGGCATTTTTTGGTATTAGACTAAGGTAGTACTTGTCGTGTTGCACTGCACAAAATACGGGTCGTTAGTATAACTGCAACTGATTCGGTCGATCCGATGGGCACGGAAGCGTATTTGCAGTCTGTAACCGTGAACACCGGAACCGGTGGCGAGCACGGAACACTTGTCTTTATCGGCGGTCAGCTTGTTGCTGTTCTGACACAAATCAACGAAGCCCGAGATACTGAACAAGAGCTTCAAGGCAAGTGGTTTCTTGAGGCTGGCTTTGGCCCCTGCAAAGACTGGAATAACGGCTCAATCTTCGCCTCCAAAGACAAGGCAGTTGAGTGGGTGCGTGAGCAGGTCCTGATGGATGGACCCGTTGCGAACTGAGGCGCCTTAAAGATCGTAGCTAGAGCGCCCTTCCAAGCGATAGCTGTGCGGTTCGCTTGGATTGAGGGCGAATAGTATCGCTCCCACCCCTTTACGAACCGGCCACGACAGGAAGCACACGCCGACGAGGGTCACTGCTGGCCAACCGCTCGGAGCGCTTCGCCAGTTCGCCGTCCGGATCGGGCTTCGTGCGCACGGGGCCGGAGGAGGCCCAGCAGACGGAGATGGTATCCGCAGGCTCGGACGCTCCACTCTCGCGACGTGATCAGTAGAAATCAGGACGCATTCACCCTGTCGCGGCGCACGGGGCTTCCGGGCCAGGGCCACACCGGAGATGCACGCGAGAACCGCGGATCACGCACAGCGTGGGCGTCCGCCGGAAGAGGTAGCACGCTACCGTCATCCAAGCAATGGGGCGGGCCAGCCACCTTGATGGAATGGATATAGATGTGGCCGCTCTGACCACTGAATGAACGCGCAATAAGGCGCCCCAACCGTGTAGGAACGCCGGCTGAGTGAACCCTTCAGGGCCGGTCCACGTTCCTGGCCTCACCGTCGGGTGGGCAGTGCTTAACGAGAAAGGGTCTGGAGGCATGTCCAGACCCTTCCCGTGTTTGCTGTGGCTACGGTTGCCTGGAGCCTGTCAGGCTACCGCCACCTTTGCGCCGGCGGGGACGTCCGCATCGGCCTGGGCGCCGGTGACGACGCGCTTGCGCCAGGGCTTCAGCAGCGCGATGGCGAGGATGGAAGCCAGGATGTTGGCTCCGGCCGCCGCGAGGAACACGCCGTCCCAGTTGGCTGTGCTCTGCTGCAGGTAATTGGCGAAGGGCACCAGCAGCGCCGCGGTCCCCTTGGCCGTATAGAGCAGCCCGGCATTCGTCGCCGCGAACTTGGAGCCGAACGTGTCGGTGCAGGTTGACGGGAACAGCGAGTAGATCTCGCCCCAGGCAAAGAACACAAAGCCCGACAGGAGGACAAACCACAGCGGATCATGCCCCCAGAGGTACAGCATGTAGATGCCAAACCCCTCCATCGCAAAGGCGATGAACATCGTGTTCTCGCGCCCAATCTTGTCCGAGACCCAGCCAAAGAAGGGCCGGGTCAGCCCGTTGAGCACACGGTCAATCGTCGCCGCGAAGGTGATGGCCACCATGGTGACGCCGAGGATCGTCACCGGCACCTTGTCGACGTGGATATCGGCCGCGATCGGCTTCAGGTTCGCGGTGATCATCAGGCCGCCGGCGCCGACGATGACGAACATGAAGTACATCAGCCAGAAGATCGGCTGGCGCACCACCTCGCTGGGCGTGTAGTTGCGCCGCGACTGAATGTTGGCGGTGCTCGTCACCTCCGGGATTTGGCCCTTGCGCGGCGCCGCCAGGAAGAAGGCCAGTGCGGCGACAATCACGCCTTGGCCGATGCCGAAATTGAGGAAGGCAGCTTGGAAGCCCTGGTCGGCAATCATCCACTGGATGGGCGCCACCGTGAGGGCCGAACCGGCACCGAAGCCCGCAGCGGTGATGCCGGCGGCCAGACCACGCTTGTCCGGGAACCACTTGAGGGCATTACCCACGCAGGTGCCATAGACCGCGCCCGCTCCCAGGCCCGCGATGACCTGACCGACGTAGAACAGGTTGAGGCTTGAGGCATAGGCGTTGATTACCCAGCCGACGCCGCAGAGCACGCCCCCGAACAGGACCACGATCTTCGGGCCGTACTTGTCAACGAACCAGCCCTCGACGGGCACAAGCCAGGTCTCGAACAGGACAAAGAGCGTGAAGGCCCACTGGATCGCGGCGCGATCGAAGCCGAACGTTTTTTGGATTTCCGGGACGAAGAAGGTCCAGCCATACTGCAGGTTGGCGATCATCACCATGCAGATGACGCCGATCGCGAGCTGCATCCAGCGGTAACTATCTGATACTCGCTCGGTTTTTCTCATTGCAGACGCTGGCATTAGCGTTTCCTCGGTTGTTTTTATAGGAACTTGGTAGCCTCCGGAGAGACAAACCTTGCAGGCGTGCGGCAGACCGGGACAGCGCCCAGGCACCCCAGCTTTTGCTGGAGATCGCCGAGATCAGAGCAGCGATAACCGCCTGCTGACCGACGCGCTTTGATCGGGTCAGCGTGGATGAGTGAAGCGTCGCAAGCGGCGCTCGAGCCGAATTTGCGACGGCGCGTAGCCGCGGCTTTCGGCTTGCATATTGTATACCAGGATTGCTGCAATCCTGGCCTGCGTCAAGAGCAGGCCGCAGGTTTTTGCTCATGCCCGCGGCGATGTTCGGCGGAGGCGCTGTCACGCGCCCCTCGGAGCCCGGGTGGCGAATGTCCGGTTCCGGTTATTTTCCGGCTATTTGACCTCCAGGCCGAGTTTTTTCGCAGGTGGTTCTGTCACCCCTACGCAATTACGCGGACTCGGTGAGGTCCACCTCGACGGAACGGCGGATCACCGCGGCCGGAAGTAGAATGCCTCGCCCGGCAGCGAGCCGTAGGTGAAGGGCTCCTGCTTGCGGTTCGTGGCGGCGTAGACCTCGTCGCGCACGCGGCGGAAGAGCATGTTGATCTCGAGCCCCGGCTCCATGATCAGCTTCACGAAGGCGGCCGCGAAGGGGCTGTTGGCGCCGGTGCCGTCCTGCGCAACCTGGCCGTCGCGGGCCGCGAAGGCGATCAGCGTGCCGCCCTCCGGCTCGACCTTGGCAAGCCCCCGCCCGACCGCACGCGTCGCCATCATCCGGCGCATCCGCGGGATGAACGGATTGTCTCGACAGGCATCGAGCACGATGAGGCGCAGCTTGCGCGCCCGCTCGGTGGCGTTGAGGATGCGCTCTACTGTCACCGCCTCATCCTGCACGTCCCGGTCGGTCCTTAAGGTCGCGTCGACTGGGATGATGTAGTTCATCCCCCCGACCTCCAGCCCCCGCGTCCGAGCGCAACAGTCCGGCTGGTCCAGCACCACGTCGGCGGAGCGGCGCAGCATCGCGAAGTCGCCCGCATTTCCACCGAGGTTGATGCCGGCGCCCGACCAAGCGACGCGGACGCCGACCTCGGCCTTGTCCTCGGCGAGCCCGGTCGAGAGGACTGGCACCCCGGCCTGGAGTGCAGCATGCACCGTGTCGTAGCCCCCGCTGGTGAGGAGCGCGTCGAGGCGCGGCATCAGCTCAGCGAAGGGCAGGAAGGTCGCGACCCAGGCGCTGTCCGGCATGGGTCAGCGGATGGATTCTGACCATCGCTTATGGCGCATCTTTGCCCATCACATTGGCGCACTACGGGATGATCAGCTCGCGCCGCTATGAAACTGCCGCTCGGCAGATCTCAGACGCTCCCCTGCATACCAGATCGGCAACGTCGCAGAAGTCCAGGCGCTGCCCTTCGAGAATGCGCGCAGCCGCAGCGGGGAACTGCCCGACCGGCTCCTTGCCCGCATAGAGCACCGCAACGAGTTCGGCGCCGACCTTGTCCGAGAACCGCTGCAGCTGCTCGGGCCCGAACGGCCCCATCACGCGGTAGAAGGGGCGTTCGACCTCACCCTGCTGGCGGGCCCGGACGATGCGGCCCTCATCCTCCAGCTCGAACACGGAGGGCAGCAAGCTTGCCATGATGCGGTCGTGGTAGGCCCAGAGCGCCGCGCGCCCATCCGTGCCGCGATCCACCCCCACGAACAGGTAGCCCGGCACCGCCCGGTGGCGCACCTCCCGAAACCGACCGCGATGCTCGATCACAGCGCTGCTGGCCGGCGCACAGATCGCGAAGCCTGCCGTCTCCAGGCCCTCGCGGATCTTCCGCTCACGGCTACCGTCGATCCGAACGACGTACCAGCGACGGTCCGCGTCGATCACGACCCGCAGCCGATGCAGGCGCACGTGATGCGTCGGGGTGACCTTCGCGTCGAAGATCTTGGTGCGATTCCGGCGGCGATTCCGCTTCCGGGCCATGGTCGCTGCTCTCCACAGTGGGCGACAGGTGGGGGAGGATGGGCGGCGGCCAGTCAGAACCAGCCACTAGCGGGATCAGGCGACGGCTTTCCGGCCGCGAGACCCGACTGCTTGGCGAGATCGCTGCGCTGGGCCGAGTAGGAGGCCGCGACCATCAGAGAGTCCCGCCTGCGCGTCTTCGATTTGGCGGGGCGGCTCATCGGCGCTGCTCACCCGCAACGATGTCGGCCAAGGAGTGGATCAGGTCGCCACAATCCCCGCAGCCGCCCGAGTAGCCCCGCACCCAACGCTCGTCGTCCGGCGCGCGCAGCAGGCCTTCCTCGGCCCCGCGCTGCTTGACCGTGCACATCGCGGCGACGCGCCGAAGCAGCTCGGACGCAACGGCAGGTTCGATGTTGAGCCCCGCCGTCGCCTGTGCGGCAAGGGCAGGCAGGTCATAGCTCATCGCCTTCCTCCGATCCTACCGGCCATGTCGCATGACGCACCATGACGCACTTCCTAACGAGGCAGCATGCGCGGGGGTGTGAGCGCACGTGCGCGTGCGCGCACGCATGCCCCTTCGTTGGAAAGTGCGTCATGGTGCGTCATGCGACATGGCCCTTGGGCACGAAGGCCCGTCCCTTCCAGTCGCGAACTGAGACCCAGCCGAGCCGCTTCAGGGCGGCGCCGATGCGCCTCTGCTCGGCGGTTCCGATCTTCGGGAGATCGAATCCGAGGCAATCCCGGGCAACCTCCGTCACCGAAACCCGGCTTCGACCGATGAGGAAGCCGGTGATCGCCTCTTCCCAGGCATCCGCCTCGAACCGGGCTTCCTGCTCGGGCTGGATGTGCTGCCGCTCGAACTCGTCGTCGGGCCACCAGCGCGTCTTCTCGCGGTAGTGAGCCACCGCCTCGGCGAAGAGCTGGTCGCGGTCCCGCGCCAGGGCATCGGTGTCCACGCACCCGACCTTGACGGGCCAGTAGCGCCGGCCTCCGGTCTCGTCGCGCAGGTACGTCGCCTTGTTCGTGGTGCCGATGAAGACGCACTGGCGCGGCTGGATGATCTCCTTGCGCCCATAGCTCGGCCGGTAGCGCTCCACGGGGCGGCTGATGAACGCCTTCAGGGCAGCGTCCTCCGCCTTGGACATCGCGCTCATCTCGGCGATCTCGATGAGCCATTTCCCGGCAAGGTGCTGGGCGACGTCCTTACCCGTCGTGACATCCGGCAGGTTGTCGGAGAACCACGGGCCGCCGAGGATGGCGCAGGCCGTCGACTTGCGCGCGCCCTGCTCGCCCTCCAGCACCATCATGTAATCGGCCTTGCAGCCGGGCTCGTAGATGCGGGCCACCATGGCGACGAGGAACATCGTGCCGATGCCGGCGGTGTAGGGCGTCGCCTCGGCCCCGAGATAGGTCGAGAGCCATGTGCCGAGCCGCTCCCGCGCGTCCCAGCGCAAGCCGTCCAGGTAGTCGCGGACGGGGTGAAACGAGCGCTCGTGCGCCCGCTGGTCGACGGCCTGATGCGCCGTGTCCTTGCTCATCCGCGGCAGGCCGCAGACCTGCAACCATTCCTGCACCCGGCTGACGTCGTTGTCCGTCGCCGGCCGGATCGGAATCGGGGCCGCAATGCCCCCACCGGGATCCGGTACGCCGCGCGTGAGCACGGTGGCGCACAGCATCTCGTCATAGGCGAAGACCTCGCTCATCTCCGGCGCCAACCGGAGGGCCGTCATGGCGTTCGCGAGGTTCGGCAGCGGGTTGCCGCGGTCATCGAGCAGGCAGGCGCCGAGCCAGTCGCCCCCGGAGGCCGCGAAGGGCCGGCCGGCGGGCTCACCGTCCGGGTCGTCTTCATCGCCCTTGCTGCGGGCTTTCGCCCGGCGTTGGCCGCTCTTCTGTTGCGGCGGAGGTTCGGGGATCTCCCGCGGCTTGGCGGCACCGGCCGTCAACCCGCTCTCGATCGTCGCCATGGCCCGGTCCCGGCCCTTGTCGCGGACCAGGCCGCAGGCAATCGCGGCATCCATCAGCCGGTCCGTCGCCACGGCCGCGTCGAGCACCCCTGCACCCACCAGCGTGCCGAGCTGGAAGGCTGCCCGGTTGAGCCGGTTGTTGCGTCCGCGAACAGGCGTGCTCGCCACGGCGGAGCATTCTGCCTCGAGTGCCGCCTGGACGTAGCGCTCCCTTCGGTCACCGCCGCTCTCGCGCCGCCGCCTGCCGGCGCGGACCTCCGGCTTCGGAGCCGGCTCCGGGTCCGCCGCCTTCCGGGCCTTGCCGCCTTCGACCAGATCGAGCAGCCACATAGCCGCCCTCGCCGCGCACGTTGATCCCCTTGGGCAGGTCGCCTTCCGCGTTGGTGATCGACCGGTCCTCGGGGTAGCGGAACAGGAGATGGCGCCCGCCGCTCGGCGTGACGTGGGTGTGGGTCGCGGGGACGTCGCCATGCTCGGCCGCGAGCCGCCGCCACACGGCGAGGCCGTCTGCATCGCCGGGCTTCTTCACCACATCGGGGTCGAGCGCGAACGTGCCGGCGTCGTGGCCCATGCGCAGGCCGATCATGGCCTTCGGCCACCTCCGCCACAGCCTGCGGATCTGCTCCTCGTCGCGCGTGGCCTTGTAGAACCCGCCCGTCTTCGGGATCGGCTTGCCCTGCTCGTCCTTGTCCCGGGGCACCAGGGGACGTTTGCTGTCCTCCCCGGTCGGGCTCGGATTGCAGGGGAACACCGCGAAGCCGCGCCGCGCCCACGCGAGGGCGTGCTCGACCATCTCGGTGGGATATGTGGCGCTCGCGTTCACGCGGCGGCCCGCCCCTCACGCGCATCGAGGGCGCGGAGCACCGCCGCACTGAAGGCGTCACCGACCGCCCTCGAGTCGAACTCGAACACGGCCGCGTACTGGACCTTGCCGTCGCGCCGGACGAGCTCCTGGTCACGCCCGATCTGGGCCTTGGCCGGCAGGCCGATCCAGCGCTTGCCGTTGCTCTCGTGAACGCTGCAGTCGCGGATGGTGAGCCGCATCGCTGGAATGCGGACCGTGACGAAGCCCTTCAGCGTGTTGCGGTCCATGGGGCGGAACTCCACCACCTCGACCGCGAGCTTGCCTGTCTCGCTCATCACCGCACCCGCATGATGATCTTGATGCGCTCGAAGGCGCGGGGCGGATCGCCGGGAACGCCGTCGTTGAAGGGCTCGAGCCCGTGCCGCTCGCGCATCAGCACGATGCGGCGTCCGATCAGGCTGAGGAGATCGTGGCGGGTGTCGGCGTCCATCTCCTGGATCCACGCCGCGGCCTCGACGCGGGCGATGAGCGCCGGCCCATCGGCGAGGCCCATGCGCCGCATGAAGCGGTCGAGTTCGCGGACCTGTTCGCCGTGCGGCCCATCGAGGAGCGCCTGAAGCTTGGCGCGCTTCCAAGCCCGGTACTGCTTGGACAGCTGCTCGTCCTCGCGCAGCTTTTTCTCGGCCTCCCCGCTTCTGGATCGAGGAACTGCGCGCCTTGGCTCCCTGGCCCCCGGAAGCCGGGCGCGACGGCGCGGCGCGGAATCGGTCTGCAGGCCTACCACGGTCAGAACTCCGTCGCCGGCTCGGGCGCGGGCCCGCGGCGCGGCCCGAACCCAGCCTCGCGCATCGCCTGCACCGCGCCCTCGACGTCCCGCACCACGGCGACCGGGAAGCCGCGCTCGCGCAGGTTCGGGATGAGGCGCCGCTGGGCCGCGCTGAGCGACCCGCCGGCCGCCTTGACCTCGAACAGCAGGACGCGGCCGTCGCGGCCGTAGGCGATCAGATCGGGGTGCCCGGGCTCGACGCCCTCCGCCCGCAGCTCCACCGCCTCGCGCTTGCCGCGCCGGCCGCCGTTCGGCACCGCAGCCACGATGGCATCGAAGCTGCCGCGCAGGCGCGCCACGATGGCGACCTGGATGTGGTGCTCGGGCTGGGCGCGCGAGGCCATCACACCGCCTCCTCGACTAGGGTGGAGGCCTGCAGGATCGCGGCGCCCAGGCGCAGGTTCTCGGCGGTGAGTCGGGCGACCTCGTCCTCCAGGGCGAGGAGATCCCGCTCCTCGCGGGACAGGTGCGCTCGCATGAAGGCGGTGTAGGCTTGGGCGACAACGGCGTGGTCGGCCGGGTCCTCGCTCTCGGCCGCGCACCGCTTGGCGTCGAGCCAAGCGCGGAACAGGCGATCGCGCTCGGCCTTCGCGTCGTCCTTGAGATCAGCCTCGGCGAACCTCGTTGTCGCTGTTGCCGCGCTCATGGCCGAGCGCCCTTGGCCAGCGAGGATCGGCAGATCGAAGCGAGGCGGGCTCGCGCATTCGCGAGATCAGCCTCTGCCGCCGCGATCTCAGGCTCCAGATCAGGTCGGCCAAGGCTGCGAGCAATCGCCAGCGTCGTTTCAAGCTCATGAACTTCACTCCGAGCGACGGCGACGCGAGCCTCGATCAGCCGATCCAGCCACCGGCCCAGGCTCTCGCGAGCGCGATGGCGGGCAGCCCAGAACACGCCGCGCGGGATGCCGTGCCGGCGCTCCAGGTTACCGCGTGCCAGCGGGCGGGACACGCCTGCCGAGACCTCGCGGTCCTCCAGCCACTGGGCAAGATCGCGGGCGAGCACCGCCCCGTTGGTCAACCCTGCTGTCACGTCGGTTCTCCGGTGCAACAGATCTTTGCCACCCACGCAAAGCCTCCTGTGATCGATTGCCCTCGACCACGGCAGAGGGAGACCAAGTGGTGGGTCGTAGAAGCGAGACGAGAGATCAGGTCGGCGACGCCGTGCGCGGCATCTTGGCGGACGTGAGCGCACTGCGGACGCGGACTGGATCGAAGAACAAGAGAAAGGAGCGGGCCCGGCAGCGAAACTGCCGGCATGCAGCCTGGGAAAGGCTGTCTCTTCGGCATCAAACCAAAGCGAGCTTCAATCGATGCCGTTACATGTGACACGTATCGCCCCCAACCTGTGCAACCATGTCGGGAGGATCCCAATAATCTGGGCGCAATTGCCAACGTCCAATCTTGCCAGCCGTCGCTTTTTCAATTGCGATGGCTACGCCTGCGGAAATTTGTCTTTGGCAGTGCAGTAGTTTGGAAACCTGCTGCTGGCTAATCCCAGCAGCTCGCGCAAGCTTTGGCTGAGAGCCAACAATGTCGATGGCCAGAGCGATATGCGGGTGGCGGTGCATATCTGAGCTCTAACCCCAAAAGGAGTTAGGATCAACCCCCAACGGCTGTGGCGTACCCACCCCAGAAGGGGTAGGATGGCGGCATGAGCACAATCGGAAACAACGTCCGCAACGCGCGACTTCGGTTAGGCATGACGCAGGAACAACTTGCGGAGGCCGCGAATGTTAGCCAGACTACCATTGATAAAATCGAGAGAGGTTTAACTAAACGTAGCAAGTATCTGCCTTGGATAGCAATTGCTTTGTCTGTTGATATTAGCGAACTTGATAATTCTTTGCGTTATTCTCCAACTGAGAAGGAAAAAGACGTCGGCGAAGTTGTTTCTCGCCCGCACCTGCTGGCTTTTCGACCCGGCAAAAACGAACAAGGCACCGGAAATGATTCAATACCTGTGTATATAGCCACAGAAGCCGGAAATGGCGGCTTCCTAAAAATTGACTTTAGCAACGTCGATTATGCTCTTCGTCCAAGAAATCTCGATAACAGCCCGTCTGCCTACGGGTTATATATTGCCGGCGGCACAATGCATCCTGAACTATCACCAGGGGATATGGCGTTTTTCGATACTAGGCTTCCGGTTATTGTCGGCTCAACTGTTTTGTTTCAGAGAGATGACGATGTTGTGACGGCATTTTTGGGACGGCTGCAGGGCTTCGATGCCACCTATTGGACCACATACTGCTGGGAGGATCGAAAGTCCGTTGATCTTCCGCGTGAAGAATGGCCTCGCGCCCACCGGATGGCCGCCCGCTACACCCGCCCATAGTTTTACGCCAAAAGGGGTTGTGCTCTGACCCCCTTAGGGGTTATTGCTTCCACATCGCCTCCCACCGAGGCGGTGGAGGCATGCCGTGCTTCTCAACCTGCTACCCTTCATTCCGACCCTGACGGTCGCCGCCCTATGGGGAATCGGCCATCACCTCACCCGCGAATGGGAGGGGTGAGCAATGGGTGTTGCAGCCGCGCATAATACCCCGATCGTCATCCCGCCTCTCGCCTTCCACGACGGGCGCCCGATGGCGGACAGCCGCGACGTTGCCGCTACCTTCAGGCGGAACCACAGGGATGTGCTCCGCGCCTATCGCGAAGCGCATTGCTCCGCCGATTTCCGTCAGCGCAATTTTGCGCCGTTTAAAAGCAAGGATTTAACCGGGGAAAGCACCTCGCACGTCCTGATGACGAAGAACGGGTTCGCCTTCCTCGTGCTCGGCTTCACCGGACCGGAGGCCGGCGCCTTCAAGGAGGCGTACATCGAGCGCTTCGATGCGATGGAAACCGAGCTGCGCGCTCAAGTTCCCGATCTCAGCGATCCGCATGCCTTGCGAGCTCTCCTGTTGGCCCACGCTGAACGCGAGATCGCGCTTGAGGCACGTGCCGAGAAGGCCGAAAACACTCTTGCTGTCGCTGCTCCGAAGGCCGCTGCACTCGACCGCATCGCTGAGACGCGCGGCTCGCTGAACCTGCGCGAGAGTGCCAAGACGCTCCAGGTTCGGCCGTCCGATCTCAACAACCACATGCTGCGGCACGGCTGGCTCTATCGCGCCCCGAAGTCAGGCCGCCTCGTGGCGCGCCAAGACAAGATCAACGCCGGCCTGATGGAACACAAGGCCGTACCGACCGCAGACGGCCGAACCGTGTCCCAGCCTTTCATTACTCCGCGCGGCCTGACGCGCTTCGCGCAAGATCTCCATCCAGATCTGTTTGATGCAGGACGCTGAGCGATGCTTCAGAGCAAGTCCCATTCCGCCGGTAGCACCCGGGAAACTTTCCGGCTCGTAGCTAAGGCCTGCCATACATTTGGAGAGACAGCGGCGCGCGATCCCGCAAGTAATCTCGGGGTAGATTTCGAGAATTACCGCATCTTTATCGATCAGCCCCCTATCATAAATGTAGATGACCAGGGCCTTGACGCAGATGGGCTTGGTTATGTGTACGAACCAACGCTCAGGGCCGTTGAGCAAGACCTGGTTACAAGCCGACTAGTGGTGCTGCGCTACCCGGACGGCCGGCTTGATGAAGCTACCGAGGTGCCGATTACCAAGAAGGACCTCGCTCAGCTTACCGCCAACCCGCCATCCGTCGAGGTGATCGATAATCTCCGCGGCATTGTTTGAAATAACGGTAGATGTATCGCCCCTGCGCAAGTCTCGCCACTAAACCTGAGACAGCTTCGGATATGCCGGCCTTATGGCAAAGGTTAACGGGCAGGTCCCAGGATTAACACTCCGTTTACTAAAGCTGGTTCACATTCCGTTCTCCCCTCCTGCTGGAGGGGTGCTGGCGGCAGGGCTTTGCCACGCCAAGCCTCGCCCTGCCGCCCTCCCGACGCGCCGACTTGCCGGCCGGCGCAGCGTAGCCACGTCGTCTGGAGAAGCCGACATGACCGGAACAGGAGATATCACGAACCGATCTCGGGCGTCCGCAGGCTGGGGCACATCGCACCAGCCTCGCGCAAGCTGCGATGCCGTAACGGCGATGCTTACGGCCGCGCCCAAGGACCACACGATTCCGCACGCGCTTGTGGCCCGCAGGGCGATCATCACCGGCCTCGCGATGGCGCCGATCACTGCTGCAGTCACCGCTGCGGCGCAGACCCGCCACCCCGACCACGACCTGCTTGAAGCCGGGCGCCGCTACGACGCCGCTGTGGAATCGACGAAAGCGACCGGCGCAGCTCTCTCCGAGGCACATGAGGCAATCCACAAGGAAGCCGGGAAGTGCCCACCTATCCTCTTTCTGGACGACGACGAGAAGAGCTGGGTGGCCCGCCCGGAATCGCGGCGCTTTGTGCCTAAGCTGCGCCTCCGGTGGGTGGACAGGGTCGATCCAGACACGGGCAAGGAGACCAGCTTTCAGGCCTGGACGGCATCAGCGCTGAGACAGTGCCTGCCTCATGCGGTGCCGATGTTCGGTCCAGCCGGCACGACACCGCGGCGCATCGCTCGCTGGCGTGCCATCCTCCCGGAGGCGGAGGCCTACGATTCGGCGGTTGCAGCCGCTGAGGCGCGCCATCGGATCGGCGAGATGCGAGAAGCGGACCGCCGCGCGCGGCGCGAGCGGGATGAAGCCGAGCGGGCCATCCTCCGGCAGACCGCTACGACGATCATTGGCCTTGCGGTGATCACGCGGCACGTCCTGTCCCATGATTTCTCGCGCATGCCCCCGAGCTGGACGGCGCTGCTGCTCAGTGCGGCAAAGATCAGCGGTGTCGCCCTCTCGCGTCCCGCGTTCGACGCTGCGCGATGGGTCGAAGAGTTCGAGGGACTTGGTGGCCACGTCTATCGACCGGAAGTGCATGGCACCAGCGGCTTAGGCTGGCCTGTTCGGCATGACGATCCGCCGGAGGTGCGCGAAGCGCTGTCGCGCCTCCATCAGGAGCAAGAGGAGAACCACCTCGCGATCCGCCTCTTCATCGAGAGGGGCGTGACGGCATGACGAGCACCGTCCCGAGCGCCGAGCAGCCCACCCGCTCGGCCGCCTGCTCCCTCCCCTCCTATGCCGAGGCTCATGCCATGATCCATGTCGCTGCCGCGGCCATCGCCGCGCCCTATGCCGACCCGATCTTCGCCGCCATCGCGCACAATCGCGACGGGATGCTGCGACGGCGCGCCATCCTGGCCTGCGCCATCGACGTGCCAGCCGAGCAGGAACGCACCTGCCCGCTGGTCGCTGCGAGCCACGAGGCCTGCTGCGAAAGCTGGAGCCGCTGGCGAGACGGCGTGCTGATAACCCGGCCGACCACGCCCGCCGGTGCGCAGGCGCTCGCCCGCCACGTCCTCGAATGGATGCAGGAGCAGGGCGAGGCCGACGATGATGACCTGCGGGACTACCGGCAGGCCTTCGCCCTGATCGCGGGCACGCCCCCGCTTGGGCCGACCCCGGCTCTGGTGAGGCTGATCGACGAGTGGAGCGCCCTCTCGGCCCGCATCAACGCTGGCGGGCTCAGCGACGAGGAGGTCAATGCGCTCGTTGCCCGCCTGGACGAGCTGCAGCTCGGGATCTACGCCTTCCCGGCAGCGTCGGTGGCCGACCTTGCGGCCAAGACGCCCGTCTTCCGCGACGAGTTGGAGGATGCGATCGGCGGCCTTGATGACGATGCCGCCCCGGAGAGCACGCTTCCGGGCGCCGCATGGCTCGGCCTGTTTCGTGACTTCGCACGTCTGAGCCAGGCCGTTAGCGTAGGCACCTCACTCCAGGCGCACCGCATCGACCCGATCTTCGCGGCGATCGAGCGTCACCGCCTTGCGGACGAGGCGCACCAGGAGGCCGGCGCCACCCTCAGCCGCGCGCAGCAGGCCGTGATCGACGCCGAGCGGGCCAGCCTGCCCGAGATCGTGCAGCAGGCGGCCCGGAGCGTCGAGGCGGCGGCGGAGGCCGTGGAGGACGATGCCGGCCTGGCCGAGCGGCAGGAGTGGACGGATCTGCTCGCCACCGTGCCGACGACCGAGGGCGGCCGGCACGCCCTCCTGGCCTATGCTCTCGACTTCCTGCGTCGATCCGGCGGCGTGGTCGGCGCGGCTGTCGAAGCCGACGCGGCCGAAGTCCTCGTCCGTGCCACGCGCCCGCTGACGCCTCGGGATGCGACGTCCGACCCCGAGCGCGACGCCTGCCTCCTCGCCCGCGCCCTCCCTCTCTGGCGAGCGGGGAACGACACCCACACCATCGCCTGGTTCCTGACCCTCGACGGGCAAGGAATCGTCCGGGAGGACGAGGTCGCGCGGGTGCTCGCCCGTCACCGCGATGCGGCCCGTCCGGCCCTCGCCCAGGGAGGCGCAGCGTGACTGGCCCGATCCCCAGCCCTGAGGCACAGGCCGCGCAGGACGCGACGAAGCGGGCCTTCGACGAAGCTCGCTACCAAGTCGGCAACGCCCTGGTCCTCTTGGCCTATGCCGCCACGGCGCTCGATGGCGCCGAGGGGATGCTCGCAGCCGACGAGCGGCAGCACCAATACCCCTCGCCGGCCGCACAGCACATGATGGCCCGCGTGGCCGAAGCCAGCGGCGCGATTTCCACCATCCTGCGCAGTCTGAAGGAGGACGCCGACCTCGCCGAGGTCGAGCGCCGGATCAGCGACGGCTCCACGCTCCAGCAAATGCTGGCGGCGCTTGAGGCAGAGAAGGACCTGGTCGAGGGGGGAGATGTCGCATGACCGTGCGCGCCTCCCTCCCCGCGCCCACACCCGGTGTTCGCGGCATCACCGTCCTGCTCCTGGGGGACGGCACGGAGATCCACGTCGACGACATTGCGACGGCCGAGCAGGGCCGATCGCTCCTCGACCGTCTCGATCAGGAGATCGCCAGCATCGAGGATCAGATCTCTGCGGCCGTCTTGCGCGGCAGCGCTGATCCGTCCTGGCGGCGTCGGGCGGAGATCGCGCTGAAGCGCAAGCGCCGGATCCGGCCGCGCCTGCAGGAACGCATCGACGAACTTCGGCGCGCCGAGCAGGCGGTGCGCGCCGAGGCGAATCGCGTCGCCGACCGGGCGGCGATCGACGGTCAGCGGCGGGCCGTCATGATCGCCGCCCGCGAGCTGCTCGGCCATGAAATCATGACGGAGATCTGGGCCCGCGCCGCGGAGCTCAGGCCAGCCTGCTTCCGCGAAGGTGTGTCGGAGGACGCGGCATGAGCGGACTGACGCGCTTCGGCACGTTCCCGGCCCCCTACGGCGCGGCCGTTCCGGTCTACCGGGCGCCGACGCCTGACCCGAGTGACCCCGAGGCTTTCGTCTTCGACATGCAGGGCGTGGCCTGCGCCCTGCTCAGCGGTCTGCAGCCCGGACCGGCCGACGTTTTCGCCTACCTGTTCCCCGCCAGCGCTGGCCCCGTCCGACCGAAAGCGGAGAGCGACCCAACCCGATTCGTCGTGACGGAGGTAGGCCTCCGGGCGCTCCGCGACCTCCCTCAGGATGGGCGGCCATGGTTCGGCTGAGTCGCTCAGGCGAGCACGCGCTCCCGCTGCCGCCGGCACGCATGCTCACGCGAGCGCAGGCGGCCGCCTACCTCGGGCTCGGGGCCACAGCGCCCATCCCGGTGGCGCCGAAGCGCCTCCGCCCCGGCAAGCAGGGTCTGCGCTACGACGTCCGCCAGCTTGATGCGTACCTCGATGCTTTGGAGGAAGGGGAGAATCGTGAGAGCGATGAGGAGGTGCTCGCAGGACTCTTCCATGGCAAAGGTGCGCGTCCCCGGCGTTAAGGTCTACGTCTCAAAGGGCATAACCTACGCCTACGACCGGGCATCCGGCGAACGTCTCACACCTCCTCATGAGATCGGCACGCCGGGATGGTGGACTGCTCTGCAAGCGATCCGCGCGAAGGCTAAGCCGAAGGTGAAGGAGGAGCCTGGAACCTGGGGCGCTCTGGTTATCTCCTATCGCTCCAGCCCGCGTTTCTTGAACGACCTCGCCCCGCGGACGCGCGCCGACTATCAGACCGTGCTGGATCACCTCGGGAAGCTTCACGATCGGCCGATCAGCGCCTGGACGCGTGGTTTCGTGGCCGGGCTGCGCGATGAGGCGCAGAAGAAGAAAGGCCGGCGGTTTGCCAACTATGTGCTCAGCGTGGTGTCAGTGGTGTTCGCCCACGGCATCGAACGGGAGATGGCGAGCACCAATCCGGTGAGGGACGTGAAGAAGCTGCGGCGGCCGAAGGGCGCGCCGCGCGCCAATCGTCCGTGGTCACCCGAGGAGTGGGATGCCGTGGTGGCGGCCGCTTCGCCTGAGCTGCGCGCCGCCATCATGTTGGGCGGCGTGCTCGGCTACCGGCAAGGCGAAGCCCTCTCAGCCAAGCGCGACTCCTGGAACCGTGCCGCCGGCACGCTATCGCGGATCTCGGCCAAGAGCGGCAAGCCGGTGAAGGTGCAGGCGCCGGAGATCGTGGCGCAGGCGCTGGCCGCCCTACCCTCGCACTCGGCGACGACGCTCCTCGTGAACAGCCGCGGGCAGCCCTGGAAAGAGGATGGCTTCCGGGGCTCGTTCTTCCGGCTGATCCGCACGCTCGAGGCGGAAGGCAAGATCGCCGACGGCCTAACCTTCCACGGCCTGCGGCACACGGCGGCCACACAGATGCGCCAGCTCGGGTTCGACACGCGCACCATCGCCGACATGCTCGGGCAGGAAACAGAGGGCATGGCAGCCCACTACTCGCGGGAGGCGGACCTGGAGCCGAAGCTCCGGGGCGTGGTCGTGCGGCTCGATCAGGAGAACAGGAAGCGCACAGGCAGTGTCTAACCAGGCGGAGCGAAAGTGTCTAACCGCCTGCTGAGGCGCTTCCAGACTTGATGCTAAGTGCTTGAAAATCTTGATGGCTGGGGGACGTGGATTCGAACCACGACTAACGGAGTCAGAGTCCGCTGTTCTACCGTTAAACTATCCCCCAGCAAGCCGCTGATTTCTCTTGGCTTCTGGCCGGCCGGTCTTGCAAATCCCGCAGGTTTCGCAAATCGCGCTTTGTGCGCTGTCCGTTCCGACGCCGGGGCGATAGCACGGGTCGGCGCGCGGATGCAAGCGCCAAAGGCATGCAAAGGATGGTGTGATGACGCGCCGCTGTCTGGATGCGAAACCTCCTTGGTGGCCGCAATGACCCGGGGCGCATTGGGGAGAGCGTCCGGGTCGGGCGGCGTGGCGAGCGGGTTGGCCAACTCGGGTTTCGCCGCCAGGCGCTCGCGCAGCCCCCTGTCGGGCGAGCGCCCTTCGAGCACACGCTGCCGGCGGCCGCTATAGGCCAGGTTGAAGCCGGCCAGGACGGCCTCGAGATCCCGGTGGCTGGAGATCGTTGCCCAGCACCACGCGCCGCACCCGGCCGTTGAAGCGCTCGACCATGCCGATCATGCGGGCGTGTTGTGCGATGCTCCACACCGTGCAGCCAGCAGGCGTTCTCGAAGCCCTCGGCGGTGAAGCCGGAGCTGCGGTCGGTCAGCACCTGCGTGACCCGGAAGGGCAAGGCGGTGAGCGCCTCCTCCAGGAAGGCCACCGCCGAGGCGGTGGTCTCGTCGTCCGTGACGGCCAGATGCACGAAACGCGAGCCGCGATCGATGGCCACGTACAAGTTGCGCTTACGGGTGACGCGATCCCGATCCTGCGGCTCGCACATCGACGAGCAAAAACCTACTGCCAAGAGCAAATGGCAGAGCAGATTATTCTACGGCACGCGGCAGCCATGATCGTCCCGCTTCCCTACCATGCGGCTGAAGTATACAAAAACATCATCTCAGGCTATGCTTGACATATTTCTGTAATAATGCTGCGCGATGTGCGCTTTCGCACATTTAATTTCAGGCATGCCTCCTAACTGTCCACTCATCGGCGATCGAATACACCGCGATCGGCCGCCTCATGCAGCCACACGAGTGGTACAATGACTAAATCGACTTTGCTTCTGGCCAGCGTGGCCGTGCTCGCGGCAACCTCCGCTTCTGCTCAGACGGCTAAGGAAATCTTCAGCTACAAGGCTCCCTCCGGCATGTTCAGCGAGGGCACCACGAAGTGGGAGCTGTTCCGCTTCATGCATGAAGATGCCGAGCGCCGGCGCGCCATAAGCGCCAGCCCAACCGCAACCGGCTCAACCCAGGCCGCCGTACCAAGCCCCTCAGATGCTCCGTACATGGGGAGTTCAGGCCGCCGACATCAGCCCCGCCGGTAAGAGGCTCTGCCAGAGTGTGCGTCGCCTCCAAGCCAATGGACAGACGCCAGAAGGCCTCTCCCTGACCCCAGGATGGCTCAGGACGGCCTGAGGCTGGCCAAGCTGCGAAGCTTGACCGACCGCTGCAGGAGCCTCTGAGCTCATTGCAGGGCATGCGACTTGTTAGGCTAAAGCGAGCCTCCTCATGACGGGCGCCCGGCAAGGTCCCAACCCTCTGCCGGGCGTTCTGATGTCCGGGCCGCGTCTCGGCATCCGGAACCGTGCGCCGCGCCGTGCGTTTCCTTGGTTGGCATGATGGACGATCTTCGGCTCCAGAGGTGAGCGCCCGGTGCGGGTCCCGAACCCCGGCCGGGCGTTCCGCTGTCGGGCGGCCTCGTCCGACCACCGGTCCACCAAGGTCTGCCCGCCCCAGAGTTCAACCCGGTGCGCGTGCGGCAGAGGTCGATGCCCGAAACGAACCGGATGCGGTTCGCCTCGGGCGTCTCCACCGTCTCGGCGATGATGTCCTGGCCGTCCCGAGAGATGAGGACGCGGAAGGGCGGGCTCCCCAGATCATTGAATTGTCGGCATCGTAGCGGCTGGGGCTCCCATCCCGGAACCTGCAACGTCGGTTGAGCGGTTGATCAGCCCGATCGCAAGTTAGGACCGGCTGATGTGCAAGCATTCCGTTCTGATCCTCGCTCTCTTGAGCGTCTCCACCACGGCCATGGCGCAGAGCGCTACCCCGACCGCCGACTCGCCGACGGCTTGGCAGCAGGTGTGCGGTGACAGGGCCGACAAGCTCAACATCACGGGCGGCGAGCGCGACACGTATATGCGCGAGTGCGTCAGCGGAGAACGGCTCGATAGCAAGCCCGCGCCCGAGACATCGGCCAAGCCGGCCAACAAGTAGCCGCTCGGGGTGGAGACGGAGGACGCGCCTTGGACTCCGGCCACCCGCTTGAGAGCGAGGGCGCCGAACGGCGACTTCGGCGGGGAGCGCTCTAAGCAGGTTTCGGAACAGTGCCCCGCGATTTTCCGACAAGAACCTGCGACAGACCAAGGACCTCAGCAGGCGAAGTGGTGGCACGCCAACGCAAGCCTGCTTAGCGCGACCGCTCGCCGTCAAACGCTACCCTGCCACCCGCCAAGCTTAGCAGGTATCTGGAGGTACTCTGAGGCGAATACAGAGGGATTCCAACTGGCAGGGGTGGACCAATGTCCAATAAATGGCAGCGCTATCCTTATCTAAGCACTCGGATTAGGCTCTTGTCTCAAACGTTGTCCTGTATCAATACAATAAGAAACCACAGCCGGGGAACGCCATGCCCAACCGCCGTTTCACCGTGCGCAAAGGACGCAATGGCTGGGGCGTCTATGCCGCGCACACAGGCGAGCCCGTCCGAGTGAACGGGCGCGAACAGACCGGGATGTCACGCGAGGCTGCCACTCAGCTTGCCGCGTCGCTGAAGATACTCGCCTTCATCAAGGCTGAGTTCGATGAACGGCTGGTCACCAATCCGAACACGCTCCATTAGGACACGGCGTCCAGGCGGGCGGGCACGCGCCGCACCGATATCGGCGGCTCAGGCTTCGATCATGTGCTTGCCCGCGGCAGCGCCGAACGGCATCTCCTCAGTCGATCTGGACGGATAGGTGCCGTTGAGCGCACGCGGCGACGTTCAACCTGGGTAAGAGACGGCCGGCGCGATCTGCCTCAGACACGATCCGTGGCGCTGCTCGTCGTTTCCGAGACCGGGACGTCCTCCGTCGGCGTCACCAGGCGGGCCAGGTGCAGCGCATGGGCGCCCGGCCCGCCGCATCGCCTCAGGGAAACGGGAAGTCGGCTCGCGGGGTTTGGCGACGGAGGGACGCCATGCCGGACCGTGGGTACGCCGTCCGCAAGGGACGCGAAGGCTGGGGCGTCTACGCCCAGCACACCGGTGAGCCAGTCCGGGTCAACGGCCGGGTGCAGACGGGACCTTGCGACCGACAGCCTGGCGGGCGATCGACAGCCTTCAATGAACCGTAAAGTTCCTCACGTCGTAGAGATGATACAGGACCGGCACCATTCGGCGGATCGCCCGGATGGCGGTGTCCGCCTGATGGCGGGCCCCGGCATCCACATCGATCGCGACCGAGGGCAATGCCGCTGCATCGGTGTGCGGCTGGATCCGAATGCCTTTGATATGCTCGCTGCCGGGAATCCGTTGAATGTGCCGCAGGAGAATATTGGCAATTTCAGTCCGCGTCCTCGTCTCACGCTTCATGTAGATCAGCCTCCCCCACGGCGGGCATATGCCTCCCGGGTGCAAAGCTGTCCTCCACATTTGTCAAAGGGCGGCGGCATGACCTTCGCCCGCCGCACAGACCTGTTTGCGAAGGGCGTGAATTGCTCATCCGCAGAAAAGGACCGGCCCATGAGCGCAGGCCGCCGCCTTGGAATCGCTCGCCATCGGCGCTGCGGCTGCGCACGCGCCCCGTCGCGGCGCTGGCAGAGGTCAGCAATCCCTTCCAGGTGGCCGCCATCACGGGCCAGCCGCTCGACATCGTGGAGCGGCATCTGAAGGACCGCCGTCAGCGTTGCGCTTCAGGCGATCCGAGCTTGGGAGAATGCCGCACAGCCCGGAAGCGATGAGGACGCTACCCCCAAATGACGTTTTACAGATCGGTCTTCTGTTCGCATCCTGTTTCGGCTCCGTCCAAGCCCATACATTCAGCAGGATTGCGGTATGATGTTGATCGGCTTGGAAAACCGGGAAGCGCAGGGCTGTTCTGCCGTCAAACCATCCCCCAACGGGGCGTCGGCCGATCCTGGTTCCGGGCCGCTTGCGGCAGCCGGTCGGGTGAAGCAGGGCGTCGCCTCGGGTGCGGCGCAGATCGGACGGTCCCCGGAGCGGGTCGAGGAAAACCTCGATCCGCTCCGCGAGAGAGCGCTGCCGTCAGCGCAGCGTGCCGCAGAAGCGCTGGATGCGCGTGCACGCCTCTTCCAGCGCCGCGTTCGACGTGGCGTAGGAGATGCGCAGGTTGGGGCCGAGGCCGAAGGCCGAGCCGTGCACCGCAGCCACCCCCTCGGTCTCGAGCAGCGCCGTGACGAAATCCTCGTCCGTCGCGATCACCGTCCCGTCCGGCATCCGGCGTCCGATCAGGTCCGCGCAGGACGGATAGACGTAGAACGCCCCCTCCGGGGTGGGGCAGCGCAGCCCGTTCGTCTGGTTGAGCATCGAGACCACGAGGTCGCGTCGGGTCTGGAAGGCGGCCCGGAACTCCGCCAGGTGATCCTGCGGGCCGTCGAGGGCCGCCACCGCCGCCCATTGGGCGATCGAGGTGGCGCCGGAGGTCTGCTGCCCCTGGATGAAGTCCATCGCCTTGATGAGGTGCTCGGGTCCTGCCGCATAGCCGATACGCCAGCCGGTCATGGCGTAGGCTTTCGACACGCCGTTCATGGTCAGCGTGCGCTCGTACAGGTTCGGCTCCACCTGCGCGGGCGTCACGAAGCTGAAGTCGCCGTAGACGAGGTGCTCATACATGTCGTCGGTGAGCACCCAGACATGCGGATGGCGCAGGAGCACGTCGGTGATCTTCTTCATCTCGGCATGGCTGTAGGCCGCGCCGGACGGGTTGGAGGGCGAGTTCAGGATCAGCCACTTGGTCTTCGGGGTGATCGCGCGCTCCAGATCCTCGGGCTGGAGCTTGAAATCGTTCTCCATCGTGGTGTCGGCGAAGACGGGCGTGCCGCCGCACAGGCCCACCATCTCGGGATAGGACACCCAGTAGGGCCGCGGGATCACCACCTCGTCACCCGGGTTCAGGGTGGCGAGCAGCGCATTGAAGATGACGTGCTTGCCGCCGGTGCCGACGATCGTCTGCGACGGCTTGTAGTCGAGGCCGTTCTCGCGCTTGAACTTGCGGGCGATCGCCTCGCGCAGCGGCACGATGCCGGAGACGGGCGGGTACTTGGTCTCGCCGCGCCGGATCGCGTCGATCGCCGCCTGCTTGATGTGCTCGGGCGTGTCGAAGTCCGGCTCGCCGACCGAGAGGCTGATGACGTCCCGACCCGTCGCTTTCAGGTCGCGCGCCTTCTGGGTCATCATGATCGTCGCGGACGGCTTCACGCGCGAGAGGGCGTCGGCCAGAAAGCCCATGGGACAACTCCACTTTCCAAAGAGACCCTGCGACAGACGCAGGCCGGCCGGGCACCGCCGGCCGGTTCATCGAGCGGGGCGGACCCTAGTCGGGCCGCGCCGCCGGAGCAAGGCAGCCGGCCGGGGCGCCGGGCAACCCCGTTCCGCAAGGTCATCGTACGCCGCAGGACCAAGGACGCGCCGATCCCGGCAAGCATGGCAGAGTTGTCGCGGGCAGCCGGACAATGACGCGGCTGCCCGCAATTTCGACCCATTCGCCGAGCACACGCCGTGTGCCACCCGGCGGCGCCTCGGGCCGCATGAGACGTGACATCACGGTCATCAAGCAGTCTGATAATGTCGCTACCGGCATCGGCGCGCCCGGGAAGCGGGGCGGGGATCAGGGGACGAGTTTATGGTAGGACAGGTCGCGGCATCGATGGCGGATGCCTCTCCCGAGGGGCCGCGCGCGGCGCAGGCGGCCCCGCCGGTGGCCGGCCCGGATTCCGGTCTCAGCGCGCTCGCCCTCGTCGCCTCCTTCCATCAGGTCGCCTGCGAACCCGCGCAGGTGCGCCACGAACTCGGCCTGGGCGTGCAGCCGGCCCGCGCGATCGACCTCGTGCGCGGCGCCCGCCACCTCAAGCTCAAGGCGCGCCTGCTCGAGAAGCAGAAGCCCGAGCGCCTGGAGACGATCCCGCTGCCCGCGATCCTGGAACTCGAGGGCGGCCGCTTCGTGCTCCTCGGCCGGCGCCTCGATGACGGCAAGTACCGGATCATCGACGCCGCCGCCCGCACCGCCGAGCACCTTCCCGCCGCGGACGTGGTCGCGCGCTGGACCGGCGCCGTCATCCTGATCGCGCGGCGCGCCAGCCTGCAGAAGGTCATCCACGATTTCGGCCTGAGCTGGTTCGTGCCGTCGATCTGGCGCTACCGCCAGCCGCTCGTCACCGTCCTGGTCGCCTCCTTCTTCATCCAGATCTGCGCGCTCATCACGCCGATCTTCTTTCAGATCACGATCGACAAGGTGCTGACGCACCGGGGCTACTCGACCCTCACCCTGGTCGCGGTGGGCCTCGTGGTGCTCGGCCTGTTCCACGTGGTGCTGCAGTATCTGCGCAGCTACATCCTCACCCACACGACGAGCCGCATCGACGTCGAGCTCGGCGCGCGGCTGTTCGAGCACCTGATGCGCTTGCCGCTCGGCTATTTCGAGACCCGGCCCGCCGGCCAGACCGTCGCGCGCGTGCGCGAGCTGGAGACGATCCGGGGCTTCCTCACCGGCCAGGCGCTCACCTCGGCGATCGACATCCCCTTCACGCTGCTCTTCCTCGTCATCCTGTACTTCTACTCGCCGCTGCTGGCGCTGATCGTCACGCTGTCGATCCCCTGCTACGTCCTGGTGGCGGTGCTGCTGCGGCCGATCCTGCGCGAGCAGACGCTCGAGCGCTTCAACCGCTCGGCCCTGTCCAACCAGTTCCTGATCGAGTCCGTGGTCGGCATCCACACCATCAAGGCGCTCGCCGTCGAGCCGACCCTGCGCGTGCAGTGGGAGGAGCGGCTCGCCGCCTACGTCAAGACCTCGTTCGTGGCGAGCGTCATCGCCAGCATCGGCCAGAACGCCATCCAGTACATCAACAAGGTGACCACCGCCCTCGTGCTGTTCTTCGGCGCCTACGCGGTCATGAACGGCGACCTGACGGTCGGCAGCCTGATCGCCTTCAACATGATCATGGGGCAGGTGACGGCGCCGATCCTGCGGCTGTCGCAGCTCTGGCAGGACTTCCAGCAGGTCAAGGTGTCGATCGAGCGCCTCGGCGACGTGCTGAACTGCCCCCCTGAGACCCGCTCGATGGGGCAGGCCCATCTGCCGCCGGCCAAGGGCCAGATCACGGTGCGCAACGTGGTGTTCCGCTACCAGCCCGGGACGCCGGAGGTGCTGAAGGACGTGTCGATCGAGATCCCGGCCGGTCAGGTGCTCGGCATCGTCGGCCCCTCGGGCTCGGGCAAGTCGACCTTCACCAAGCTCCTGCAGCGCCTCTACGTGCCGGAGAAGGGGCAGGTGCTGATCGACGGCATCGACATCGCGCAGGTCGATCCCGCCTGGCTGCGGCGCCAGATCGGCGTCGTGCTGCAGGAGAACCTGCTGTTCCACAAGACCGTGTTCGAGAACATCGCGCTCGCCAATCCGGGCCTGTCGCGCGCGCAGGTGATCCAGGTGGCGCGGCTCGCCGGCGCCGACGAGTTCATCAACCGCCTGCCGCTCGGCTACGACACGCCGATCGAGGAGCGCGGCGCGAACCTGTCGGGCGGCCAGCGCCAGCGGCTGGCCATCGCGCGGGCGCTCGCCACCAACCCGCGCATCCTGATCCTCGACGAGGCGACCTCCGCCCTCGACTACGAGAGCGAGCGCATCATCCAGGAGAACATGAAGCACATCGTGCGGGGACGCACGGTGATCATCATCGCCCACCGCCTCGCGGCGGTGCGGGGCTGCGACCGCATCATCACCCTGCAGGACGGGCGCATCGTCGAGGACGGCACCCATCGCGAGCTCCTCGAGCACCCGGCCTCCCTGTACGGGCGCCTGTGGCGCATGCAGTCCGACCATGGATCCGAGCAGGGAGCCGCCGCGTGAGCGCCAGTCCCGAACCCCGTCCCGACGCGTCCGGCGGGCAGAAGCCCGCTCCGGCGGCGAAGCTGCCCATCCTCGCCCCCGCCCGGGCCCTGTCGCCGCGCCGCCTTACGGAGCGCGTGCGAGCGATGGCGGTGACCCGCGAGAACCAGGAATTCCTGCCCGCGCATCTCGAGATCCTGGACACGCCGCCTTCCCCGAAGGCCACGCTGTTCACCTGGACGATCTGCCTGATGTTCGCGGTGGCGCTGGGTTGGAGCTTCCTCGCCAAGCTCGACATCCACGCGGTCGCGAGCGGGCGCATCCAGCCGAGCGGCCGCTCGAAGGTCGTGCAGCCCTTCGAGACCGGCAAGGTGCAGGCCGTCTACGTCGAGAACGGCGCGCGGGTGAAGGAGGGCGACGTCCTCATCGAGCTCGACCCGACGGAGGCGGAGGCGGATCTCGCGGCCCGCCGCAGCGACCTCGCCGCCCTCGATGCCCAGATCATCCGCCGACGGGCGACGATCGCGGCGGTCGAGGCCAACGATCCCAAGGTCACTGCCCGCTTCCCCGACAGCATCCCGGCGGCGGTGCAGGCGCGCGAGCAGGCCGCCATGCTGGCCGACATCAGCCAGTACGTCACGACCCGCGACGCGCTCCTCGCCCAGATCGCCGAGAAGGACGCGACGCAGAAGCGGTTCGCCGCCAGCATCGAGGCCCGCGAGCGCCTCAAGGCCGTGCTCAAGGAGCGGGCCGACATGCGCGAGACCCTGGTCGCCAAGGCGGCGGGCACCCGCGCGGCGGTGATCGACGCGGTCCAGCAGGTCGAGCAGGTCTCCGCCGACCTCGCCTATGACCGCGGCCAGCTCATCGAGGCCCAGGCCGCGGCCCAGTCGCTGCAGCGCCGGGTCGAGCAGAATGCGAGCGAGACCATCGCCAAGCAGCACCAGTCGCTGACCGAGGCGGCCCAGAAGCGGGACGCCCTGCGGCAGGACGTGATCAAGGCGGCGTTAAAGCGCGACCGGACCCGGCTCACCGCGCCGATCTCCGGGACGGTGCAGCAGCTCGCCGTGACCACCCTCGGGCAGGTGGTGACGGCCGGCCAGCCGCTCCTCGTCGTGGTGCCGAACGAGGGGCCGATCGAGGTCGAGGCGCTGGTTCAGAACAAGGACATCGGCTTCGTGATGCCCGGGCAGGACGCGGTCGTGAAGATCGACGCCTTCCCGTTCACCCGCTACGGGTCGATCGAGGGCAAGGTGCTGCGGGTCTCCCGCGACGCGGTGGACGACAAGGATGCGAACGGCGGGGCCGATGCGGTGGCGGTGGGCCGCGGCCAGAGCCTCGCCCCCGTGAGCGGCACCCCGCGCACGCAGAACCTCGTCTTCCCGGTCACGATCGAATTGTCGCGCTCGACCATCGAGGCCGACGGCAAGACCGTGGCGCTCACCCCCGGCATGACCACCACGGTCGAGATCCGCACGGGCAGCCGGCGGGTGATCGACTACGTGCTCTCCCCCGTGAAGGAGACCACCTCGACGGCCGGCCACGAACGCTAAAGGGCGGGCGCGCCGCGATGCGCGTCCTCTTCGTCCACCAGAACTTCCCGGGGCAGTACCGCCACGTCGCCCCGGCCCTCGCGGCGCGGCCGGGCCACGAGGTGGTGGCGCTCGGCATCAATCCGGCGCCCCCGCTCCCGGGGGTGCGCCACCTCCGCTACGCGGTCGAGGGGCGCTCGACGCCCGGGATCCACCGGCTGGCGCAGGATTTCGAGACCAAGGTGCTGCGCGGAGAGGCGGCCGCGCGGGCGGCCCAGCGCCTCAAGGCCGAGGGTTTCGCGCCCGACGTGATCTGCGGCCATCCGGGCTGGGGCGAGACCCTGTTCCTGAAGGATGTCTGGCCGGAGGCGCGGCTCCTCAGCTTCGTCGAGTTCAGCTATGGCGCGCGGGGCGCGGATGTCGGCTTCGATCCGGAATTCGCCTCCCGCGACGGGGAAGGCCTGTTCGCGGTGCGGACGCGCAACGCCGCGCAATATCTCGCCTTCGAAGCCTCCGACTGGCTCCTCGCGCCGACGGCCTGGCAGGCGAGCCGCATTCCGGCGCCCTTCCACGGCCGGCTGAGCGTGATCCACGACGGCATCGACACCGACCTCGTGCGCCCGAACCCGCGGGCGCGCATCACCCTCGACCGGAGCAGCCTGACCTGCGGTCCCGACGACGAGGTGGTGACCTTCGTCAACCGCAACCTCGAACCCTATCGCGGCTATCACAGCTTCATGCGGGCGCTGCCCGAGATCCTGCGGCGCCGGCCCCGCGCCCGCGCGGTGCTGGTGGGCGGCAACGGCGTGAGCTATGGGGCGAAGCCGCCCGCGGGCCGGACGTGGCGGGAGATCTTCCTCGACGAGGTGCAGGCGGATCTCGACCTGTCGCGGGTGCATTTCGTCGGCCGGGTGCCCTACGCGACCTACCTGACCCTGCTCCAGGTCTCGGCGGCGCATGTCTATCTGACCTATCCTTTCGTGCTGTCCTGGTCGATGCTGGAGGCGATGGCGGCGGGCTGCCTCGTCGTCGGCTCAGCGACGCCGCCGGTCGAGGAAGTGATCCGCGATGGTGAGAACGGGCTCCTCGTCGACTTCTTCTCGCCTGGAGCGATCGCCGAGGCGGTGGTGCGGGCGCTCACCGAGCCCGAGGCCCACCGCCCCCTGCGCGCGGCGGCGCGGCGCAGCGCGGAAGGCTATGATCTCAGGCGGGTCTGCCTGCCGCGGCACCTGCGGCTGATCGACGACGTCGCGGCCGGGAGGATGCCGGAGGACGGAATGCAGGCTCCCCGCTCACGTGCGGGAGAGGAACGCCCCGCATCCGGTCCGCGCTCCGCGCGCTCAATGGAAGCTGATCCGAAATCCGATTGATGGCTTCGTCATGCGGATTTCGGATGAAATCGCGTCGGCCCAGGCGAGGATGTCTGCCTGACGCGTCCGGAGACGATCGAGGATCGGCGCACCCGGCCTCCTCTCGCCCGCTCCCCTCTTTCCCGGGCGCATGCAGCGTCAGCGGATTGCGACCCGGGATCCAGCACAAGAAGTCGCGCAGCGACCGCTTGTCAGCCACGCTGGAGGCAAACGGAGCCGCTGCGCAGCAACTCACCGTGCTGGGTCCCGGATCTCCTTCCGCTGGCGCTGCAGTCGTCCGGGAAGGAGGGAGCGGGACAGAGGCGGAGAACCTGCGATCCGGTCCGTGAACGCTCGTCCAAGATCCGGGTGGCCAGGATCACCAGTCCGGGGTGCCTGCCGGCTGCTGCCGGCCCAGAGGCTCACTCCGGTGCGATCTGCGATCGCCAGTACCTCAGCATGACGGCCGGAGGTTGGCTGCCACAGGCGGAAGCGCTCATTCAGCCGCGGTGTCATCCGCCAGGGTCGGCCTGGCCGGTGGTGAACTCATCCCAACGGCCCGAACTGCTGACGCATCGGGCCGTTGGGATCACCGATATGGTCAGTCAGGCTGCCCCGCGCGGATGGACCCGGCGACGAGCGCGGCTGCACCGGCCGGGATCAGCCGCAAGGCGCCGCTTACGGATGGGCTCTCCACAGCACCCGCTCGACCCGCCCGGAGAGGCCGGCCGCCACCCCGACCACGCCCACGAGCGCCAGCCCGTCGAGCCAGGTGAACCGGAAGGCGCCCCGGAAGCCGGGCGTGACGAGCCAGAACATCTCGGCCCCGTGCAGCGCCAGAACCAGCACGGCGATGCCGGCGAGGGCGGCGGGCCGTCCCGCCACCCGCCGCGGCAGCAGGACGAGGAGGGCGAGGATGCCGGTCGCGAGCGCGATCCCGGTGCCGAGCCGCGTCAGCGCCCCGCCCCGGTCGAGGTACCAGCGCGCCTCCTCGGGCAGGTTCGCCAACCACACCACCAGGTACTGCACGACATGAACGAAGCCCCAGCAGGCGAGCAGCACCAGCATCGGATCCGTGAAGGCCGCCGCGGTGCGGTTGTCGCGCACGGGCCGGCCGGAGCTCGACCGCGCAGCGATCAGGGCCGCCGCCGAGACGGCGATGCCGGCCTGGATCGTCATGACGAGGAGCCCGAAGGCGGTGGAGGCGCGGCCCGGATCGACCGACTCCACCCAATCCTCCGCCGCGAGCGTGCCGAGCACCGCGTGCAGCACCATGCCGAGGACGGCCCGGCGCCGCCGCGCCGCTGCGTCCTCGAGGCTCAGATCGATCGGCGCCCGGCGGAAGGTCTCGGCGAGCCAGAGCCAGACCGCGAGGTAGGACAGGCTGCGCAGGGTGAAGAAGGCCGGCGTGAACCAGATCGCCGCGAGGCCGGTGCGGGGCGGCACGCTCCTCTCCCAGCCGTAGAGCTCGCCGACATTCAGAAGGATGGGCACGAGCAGCACGACCGCGATCGGCAGCAGCCCGAGAAGACGGCGGAGCGAGGCCGCCATGGGGCCGGCGGCGAAACCCGCGAGCTCGAGCCCCATCAGCAGGGGCAGCGCCCCGGCCGGCAGCGAGACCAGCACCAGCCACGCCGCCAGATAGGAGGGCATCACGGCGGTGCCGGCGGACGCTGCGAGCCCGCAGGCGACGAGCGCGGCGGCGCCCACGGCGAGCGAGATCGGTCGGCGGTTCATGGTGTCGCTCCGGCGCTCTCCGCGAGCCGCGCCCCGTCCGTCTCCGGGAGGCTCGCCATGCCGTGGCACAGCCGGAATGCCCGGACAGCGGCGAAGATCGCCCGGCAATCGGCGGTCGGCACCTGGGCGGCGTAGCTCAGCATCCGGCCCGTTCCATTCGAGATCACGCCTTGACGTGGTCGGCCAAGGCCGCGCGCAGGCGCGGCGTGTGGAAGGATGGCGGCCGGGGACGGCCCCGCTGCATCACGAGCCCGTCCCCGGACCCCGCCCCGCCATGGCAGGGGGGCAGAATACCTCGTAGCGCTCCCGGCCCCGAGCGAGCAACGCTGCGTCGGCCACCTACGGTCGGGGCACGGGCCGGTTCGGCTCGTCGCGCGGCGCCGCGTCGGTCGGGATTGCCGAAGGCAACGCAGGAGAAGGCCGCCAGGGTTCATCGGCGTTCCGGGGAACCCGGAAGGTCGTCAGGCCTGCAAGCCAAGGATGGCGCGCGCGCCGCGATGGCGCCATCGCACGCGACCCTGGAGCGCACCTTTGTGCCCCTCGCCTGAAGAATGCGGGTGCCGAGCCCGGACCCGAGCGGCCCCCTCCCCCGACCAGCCCACGCCGTCATCCGCGACCATGAGGACGAGCGCATCGGTGCCCTGCCGCGCGACGCCGACGGACAGAGCTCGAGCATTCTCCGGCGAAGCGGATGCCGGCTCGTCTCAGACGATGCGGCAAACTCGAAGGCCTGGAGCAGAACCCGGTCCACCGTGAACGGCTTCTGCTCTAGGGGCTCGCGGCCGGCAGGGTGAGGATGAAGCGGGCGCCGCTCCCGCTGCCGAGGGAGAGCGTTCCCTCGAGCTGCCGCGCCAGCCCCTGGATGATCCGCATCCCGAGGCTCCGCCGCGTGGCGGCCGCGAGGTCGAAACCCGCGGGCAGGCCGACTCCGTCATCCGCCACGGTGAGGGACAGGCGTCCATCGGTCAGCCGCTCGCTCTCGACCCGGATCTCGCCGCCTTCGGGATAGGCGTGCTTGAGGGCATTGGTGACGAGTTCGTTGACGAAGAGCCCGAGCGGGATCGCGAGGTCGGCGGGCATCGTCAGGTGGTCGATCCGGCACCGAATGGCGTGGTTGGGCGCGCTGTCGGCGAGGCGCTCGCACAGGGTTTCGAGGAAGGGCGCGATATCGACCGCGGCGAGGTCCGGCTGGCGCCAGAGCTGGTCGTGCACCTGCGCCACGGCCTCGACCCGGGACTGCGCGTCCGCGAGGGCGCGCCGCACGTCCTCGTTGTCCGCCGCCCGGCCCTGGAGGGTGAGCAGGCTCGCCACGATGGCGAGGCTGTTCTTCACCCGGTGGCTCATCTCGCGCGAGAGCAGTTCCTGCCGTTCCAGCGCCGCCTGCAGCTGAGCCTCCGAGCGCTGGCGCTCGATGGCGCCCCCGAGCAGGTTGGCGAAGCCCTGCATGAAGGCGATGTCCGCCGCTGCGAACTGCCCTCCGCGCGTGTCGTCGACTTCCAGCACCCCGAAATCCCCGGCCCGATTGCGGATGAGGACGTTCACCGCCCGTCGGATGCCGTGGTCGGCCATGATCTTGGGCGTGCGGAAGCGCTGCTCGTTCTCCAGGTGATTGGAGATCACCGGCCGGCCGGTCTTGAGGGCGAAGCCGGCGGGCGAGGCGAGGTCGGCGCCGATCACCGCCTTGCCCACCACCTCGGGTCCCCAGCCGACCCCCGCAACGACGAGGAAGATGTCGGCGTCACGCTTGTACTCGAGCGCCTTGCAGAACTGGGCGCCCATTCCCTCGGCGCACATCTCGGTCGCCCGCTGCAGCAGCCGGCCGAAATCGTCCTCACGCAGTGCCTCCACCCCGAAATCCGAGAGGAGCGTCTGCTGATGCAGGCGAAAGTCAAGCTCCGAGCGCGTGAGATCGGCCATTCCGCAGAGATTCCGTCAGTCCCGGGATCGTTACCCAATAAACGGTTCTGCCGTCCATTCAAACCGGGCAAGGACAGGACCGGGGCATCCGGGGAGCGGCCTCCAGCGGAACCCGCCTCTCACGTCCTCGCGCGCGCGTGATGCCGTCCGTGCCGGGAAGGCGGCGCGGCGCGCGACACACAGCGCTGCCACCCCCAATGCTCGAACGGCGTGGTGGGTGCGGCCTCGCACCAGCCCGTGCGGCGCAGGCGATCCGCGTAACGCTGCCGGTCCTGGCATGCCTGCTCGGTCATCGCCGAGGCCGGGAGCGCGCAGGCCGAATCGGCCCGCTCCCACTTCGCGACGAGATCCTCCCCGGCGGCGGCCATGCCGGCCGAGAGAACGAATCCGATCACCAATCCTGGGCAGATGAGGTCACGGACCATGGCTCGGATTCCACCTCGCGCCTGCGGCGATTGCAGGGTCGGGACTGCCGCATATCATGGCCGCGCCGTTCGGCAAGACGGCCGGATCCTCGAGCCCGGCAGGCTCCCGGGCGCTTCTTCAAGTGCTCGGGAGCCTGCCCCGGATTTCGACATGGCGCGGCGGCTTCACCGCGCCGGGGCGGCTCCTAGGTTCGGGCCTGAGGGATGATCCTGTCCCTCCGCACACCTTTGGGGAAGTCCCTCATGAGTGCCTTCGATGCCGACCTGCGGAGCCTTGCGGGCCAAGCCGCGCTGTCACGCCGCACGGTCGTGGTGACGAGCCTCGCGACCGGTTTCGCGATGGCGGTCCAGCCGATCGCGGCCCAGACGGCGATCACCACGGATGCGAACGGCCTTGAGGCCGGGGAGGTTCGGATCGCGACGCAGGACGGCGAGATCCCCGCCTACCGGGCGATGCCGGCGACAGGCGGCCCCTTCCCGACCGTGCTCGTGGTGCAGGAGATCTTCGGCGTGCACGAGCACATCAAGGATGTGTGCCGCCGCCTCGCCAAGCTCGGCTACTTCGCCGTCGCGCCGGAGCTCTATGCCCGCCAGGGCAATGTCGCGACGATGCCGGACGTCCAGCAGATCGTCCGCGAGGTCGTGTCCAAGGTCCCGGACGCGCAGGTGATGGCCGATCTCGACGCCGCCGTGGCCTTCGCCAAGGCATCGGGCAAGGCCGACACGGCGCGGCTCGGGATCACCGGCTTCTGCTGGGGCGGGCGCATCGTCTGGCTCTACGCCGCGCATAATCCCGGCCTGCGGGCCGCGGTCGCGTGGTACGGCCGGCTCGCGGGCGAGACCACTCCGCTGATGCCGAAGAATCCCGTCGACCTCGCCCCGGCTCTGAAGGCGCCGGTTCTGGGGCTGTATGGCGGAGCGGATCAGGGCATTCCGGTGAGCACGATCGAGCAGATGAAGACGCGCTGCCAGGCGGCCGGGAAGACCTGCGAGTTCGTGGTCTATCCGGATGCGCCGCACGCATTCCATGCCGATTATCGCCCGAGCTACCGCTCCGAGCCGGCTCACGACGGGTGGCGCCGGCTCCAGGCCTGGTTCAGGCAGCACGGCGTCGCCTGACCGCCGGAGGTCGTGTGCCTGGCGCGGCCCGTCCGGCCGCGCTCAACCCGGCGGGCGCGCCGGTCAGGGCACTCTTTGGGCCAATGCGGTGAATGCGAGCGTCGCCCGCTCGGCCTGCTGCTGCCACCAGTCCCGGGACCGCCGCAGTTCCTCGACCATATCCTTGAGGCCAGAGATCTGCGTCTCCGCAGCCGTGAGCCGCAGGCGCAGTTCGACGAGCTCGGCCCCTGCGTGGCGGTCCGCCGGTCCCTGCTCCGGACGGGCGGCCCTCGCGCCGCCGGCTCCCTCGCCGTCGAGCGGGAAGACCCGGTGCAGTTCCGCAAGCGCGATGCTGATGCCGCCCTCCGGATCGCGCTGGGCCCTGAGGCGTCCCGCACTGATCGCCCGCCAGATCGCGGATTTGCCGACGCCGGCCCGCCTGGCCGCTTCCTGAAGACTGAGCCCCGCCATGATCATGGTTCCGATTCGTCGGGAGACGGCTGGCCTCCCGGGATCGGGTGACCAGATCAGCCGCAGCTGCGAAAGAGAAGAGCCCGCGAGGCCGGCCGATCGTCCGGGCCGCTCGCCGGGGCGCGACGGCCTGACGCGGCCGCGCTTCGGGTCCTCGCGCCGTCACGGCGGGACCGGCCGGGCTCCGGCAGCTGCGGTAGGAAGCGGGAGTGACTGAAAGGCCCCGGCCGTGCTTCCTCTGCACTGGCCCGGCTGCCCCGGTCATGTCACGACGGGCCGCATGATCCGCCTCCTGAAGCATGTGCTCATCGAGTACGGCCCCGACCGTGACGCGCATATCGAAGCCGCGGCAGCCGCGATCCTGGAGACTTTCCCCGAGGCCGAGATCGAGGTGGCGCAGGGCCTGCTCGACGACGATCTTCTGCTCGAGGTCAGGATCCCGATCAGCCGGATGGGGGAATGGCCCGCGGTGAGCCGCAGGGCGCACGCCTTTTCGCCGGCGGGGATGGCGGTGTCGCTGCACGCCCGGAGCGCGCCTGCATAATCGCGCGGGCGCGCCCGCAATCCAGTCGAGGACGGTCGGAGAGCGGCCGGCAGATCGGGATCAGGCGAATCTCGCCGCCCCGCCTCGAACTGCGCCTCACAGGCCCATTGAGCCTGCGCTCATACCGCGAGCCGGATCTGTCTGGGATCGATCCTGAGCAATCTCAGGAGGCTGGATGGTGGGCGCGACAGGGATCGAACCTGTGACCCCTACGATGTCAACGTAGTGCTCTCCCGCTGAGCTACGCGCCCGCCGGAGCCGCCATGCGGGAAGCGGCTCCGATGTGAGGCGCCGTATAGAGGGTGCAGGCCCCGGTTGGCAAGCCGGTTTCGAGACGGCTTTGCGGAAAAGATCCGGCTCTTTATCGTCTAGGGGTACCTGGGATAGGAGGCCGCCCATCAGCAGCAGGACGGGGGCGAGCGTGACGAGCGAGCGCGCAGGTCGGGTCCGCGCGGGCGCGGCCCGCCCGGTGGAATTGCAGGCGATGATCGTGCCGCTCCGGGGATCCGGCACGACGCGCGCGTTTGCCGCCGATCCGCATGATGCCGCCGCGCTCCTCCTCGACCTGCGCGGTGCCGGTCTCGGCGGACGCTGGGTGGAGATCAGTTTTCGCGATGAGGGCCGCGGCTCGTTCAGCCGGGTCGAACTCGCCGCGGTCGCCGAGGGCCTGAGCGAGCACGAGACCACCAGCCTCGCCGAGCGCGCCTTCGGCAACGGCCGCTTCACCTGGATCGGGCGGCTGCCCGCGGGCCTCGTCGCCCTCCGGCTCACGCCGATGCTCGGCGAGACCGAGGTGACGCTGACCGATCTCACCATCCGGGTACGCAGCCGCCTCGCCCTCCTGGGCCGGGGCGCCCTGCGCCGGCCGGACCTCGCCGCGCAGGCGGTGCTCTGGCGCAGCCTCGGCAAGCGGGTGCGCGCGCGCAACCGGCTGACGCGGGCGATCACCCCGCCGGGCCTCACGGGCTACGACACCTGGGTGCGCTGCTTCGACACCCTGTCGGATGATGATCGCGCACGGATCCGGGCCGAGGTCGCGGCGATGACCGATCCACCGCGGATCTCGGTGGTGATGCCGGTCTACAATCCGGCGCCGAAGGTGCTGGAGGAGGCGCTCCGCTCGGTCCGTGCGCAGCTCTATCCGCATTGGGAGCTGTGCATCGCCGACGATGCATCGACGGATCCGGCGGTGCCACGCCTCCTCGCCCGAATCGCCAAGGAGGAGCCGCGCGTGAGGCTGGTGCGCCGCCCGGAGAACGGGCATATCGCGCGGGCCACCAACACGGCGCTGGAGCTCGCGACGGGCGCCTTCGTCGCCTTCATGGATCACGACGACGTGCTGCCGGAGCACGCCCTGTTCGAGGTCGCGAAGGCCATCCTGCGCGAGCCGCAGCTCGATCTCGTCTACACCGACGAGGACAAGATCGACGTCAAGGGCCGGCGCTTCGAGCCGCATTTCAAGTGCGACTGGAATCCCGAACTCCTCTACGCCCAGAACTACATCAACCACCTGACCGTGGTGCGGACCAGCCTGGTGCGCGAGGTCGGCGGCCTGAAAGTCGGCTTCGAGGGCAGCCAGGATCACGACCTGCTCCTGCGCCTCAGCGACCGCCTGTCCCGGGACCGCATCCGGCACCTGCCGCAGGTGCTCTATCATTGGCGCGCGGCGATCGGCTCCGGCACCTTCTCGGACACGGCGCTCGAACGCGCCGAGGCCGCCCGGCTCCAGGCCCTGCGCGACCTGATCGCCCGGCGCGGCTGGCCGCACCGCGCCGAGCGCGGGCCGCTCGGGTTCAACCGCCTGGTCCGCGCCCTCCCCGCCCCCGCCCCGCGCGTCTCGGTGGTGATCCCGACCCGCGACCGGGCGGAACTTTTACGCGTCGCCCTGAGGGGGCTGCTGCACGAGACCGCCTATCCGGACATCGAGGTGATCATCCTCGACAACGACAGCCGTGAACCCGAGACCGCGGCGCTCCTGGCCGAGGCCGCCACCGATCCGCGGGTCCGCGTCCTCACGAGCCCCGGCGCCTTCAACTTCTCGGCCCTGTCGAATCAGGGGGCGGCGGCGGCGACCGGGCCGCTCATCCTCTTCCTCAACAACGACGTGGAGGTGACGCAGCCGGGCTGGCTCACCGAGATGGCCTCCATCGCCGTCGAGCCGACCGTCGGCGCCGTGGGCGCGAAGCTGTCCTATCCGGACGGCACGCTCCAGCACGGGGGCGTGGTGCTGGGGGCGGGCGGCGTCGCCGGCCACAGCCATCCCGGCATCGGGCCGGACGATCCGGGCTATTTCGGCCGCATGGTCATGGCGCAGGAGGTCTCCGCCGTCACCGGCGCCTGCCTGATGATGCGCCGCAGCGTCTTCACGCAGGTGGGCGGCTTCGACGCGGAGCGCCTCACCGTGGCATTCAACGACGTCGACCTCTGCCTGCGCATCCGGCAGGCGGGTTATCTGATCATCTGGACGCCGCATGCCAGCCTGATCCACCACGAATCGAAGAGCCGTGGCCTGGAGGACACGCCGGCCAAGCGCGCCCGCTTCGAGGCCGAGGTGATGACGATGCTGGACCGCTGGGGCCCGCAGCTGCGCAACGATCCCTACTACAACCCGAACTTCGCGCGCGCGAAGGCGCAGTTCCGGCTATGGTGAGCGCGGGCCGGCCTCGGTTGCCGGCCGCAGATTGCCCCGCTAGAGGATTGCTCCGGATCGGAACCCAGGCGGCGTGCCGGGCCGGCCGAAGCGCAGGACGGGGGTCGAGATGCGCGTGGCAATGGTGGGATCCGGCTATGTCGGTCTGGTTTCGGGGGCCTGCTTTGCCGATTTCGGCCACAATGTGGTGTGCGTCGACAAGGACCCGGCCAAGATCGAGGCGCTCACGGCCGGCCGCATGCCGATCTTCGAGCCCGGCCTCGACACCCTGGTGGCTGACAACGTCCGCCAGGGCCGGCTCTCCTTCACCACCGACCTCGCCGCCGGCGTGGCGGATGCCGATGCGGTCTTCATCGCGGTGGGCACCCCCTCCCGCCGCGGCGACGGCTTTGCCGATCTCAGCTTCGTGTTCCAGGCCGCCCGCGACATCGCCCAGGCGCTCACCCGCTTCACCGTGGTGGTCACCAAGTCCACCGTCCCGGTCGGCACCGGCGACGAGGTCGAGCGCATCATCCGCGAGAGCCGCCCCGCGGCCGAGGTCGCCGTGGTCTCCAACCCCGAATTCCTGCGCGAGGGCGCGGCCATCGCCGACTTCAAGCGGCCCGACCGCATCGTCATCGGCGCCGAGGAGGCCCGCGCCGCCGAGGTGATCAGCGAGCTCTACCGCCCGCTCTACCTCAACCAGGCGCCGATCCTGGTGACCAGCCGGCGCACCGCCGAGCTGACCAAGTACGCGGCCAATGCGTTCCTGGCCACCAAGATCACCTTCATCAACGAGATGGCCGATCTGTGCGAGCAGGTCGGCGCCGACGTGCAGCAGGTGGCCCGCGGCATCGGCCTCGACAACCGGATCGGGCCGAAATTCCTGCATGCGGGCCCGGGCTATGGCGGCTCCTGCTTTCCCAAGGACACGCTGGCGCTGGTCAAGACGGCGCAGGATGCCGGCAGCCCGGTGCGGCTGGTGGAGACCGTGGTGGCGGTCAACGACAGCCGCAAGCGGGCGATGGCCCGCAAGGTGATCCTGGCCTGCGGGGGCAGCGTGCGGGGCAAGCGGATCGCGGTGCTGGGGCTGACCTTCAAGCCGAACACCGACGACATGCGCGACGCTCCCTCCCTGGCGATCATCGCCGGGCTCCAGGATGCGGGAGCGCGGGTGGTGGCCTACGACCCCGAGGGGATGGAGCAGGCCCGTCCGCTTCTGAGCGGGGTGGAGTATGCGGAGGATCCCTATTCCTGTGCGGAGAAAGCGGACGCGCTGGTGATCGTGACCGAGTGGAACGCGTTCCGGGCCCTCGACCTCGCTCGGCTGCGGGCCGTGATGGCGGCCCCGGTCCTCGTCGACCTGCGCAATGTCTACCGGCCCGAGGATGCCCGCCGGTACGGCTTCGCCTATACCAGCGTCGGACGCGCCCCTGAGCGCGGCGCGGTGATGTCCGCCGAAGAGGTCCCGCACCGCGACGGCGCGTCTGCCGGGGGCGGGACGGGCCTTCCGCCCGGTTGAGTCGATTGCGGAGCCTGAAAGCCGATGCAGACCTTCTTCGTCGAGATCAAATGCCGGCTCGGGCGCACCTACTCGGTCGCCAGCGCCCTCGCCGACCGGGAGATCGCGTCCGAGATCTATTCCACGGCCGGGCATTACGACGTGCTGGCGAAGTTCCACGTCGACGACGACGTGGATATCGGCCATTTCGTGGCCGCGCAGGTGCAGACGATTCCCGACATCCAGGACACCCGCACCATCATCACCTTCAAGGCCTTCTGAATCCGGCCTGTCCGGTGGTCGCGCCCCAGGCCCGCCCGCGCCGCAAGGCGGTCCATTTCGCCCTGCCCGACCCGCGGCTGCCGCAATACGACCCGAATTTCACGTTTATTGTTCACCCGGGCGAGCACAGGGCGGAGCGGCGTTAACTTAACCGTACCCCTGCCCCGTGCCAACTTGAGAAACTTGTCGATGTGCTGCGGATGAGGGCAAGCTGCCACTCTTTGCGACACAAGTTTGACTGATGAAGATGTGCAACACTGTTCGCGTATTGGTACGGATGGTGGGATTACGGCGGCCTCCGGGGGTTGGCCTCGGCTCAGGTTGCATACTATGGCTTAGGAAGGTCCGCGTCGGCACGAAACCGCCGGCTTCCCCAATGAGCGAGCGTGCGTACCGAACGTGAGACATCGTCCTGACATCGCGATCATCGGCCGAGCCTGCCGGCTCCCGGGTGCAACCGGTATCGACGGCCTCTGGCAGCTTCTCGTGGAGGGTCGCTGCGCCGTCTCGCGGATTCCGGAGGACCGCTGGTCGCTGGAGCGTCTCGGCCATCCGCGGGCGCAGGAGCGTGGCAAGAGCTACACCTGGGCCGCCGGCGTGCTCGACGACATCTGGTCCTTCGACCCGACCGTCTTCGGCATCTCGCCGCGCGAGGCGGAGCAGATGGACCCGCAGCAGCGTCTGCTGCTGGAGCTGACCTGGGAGGCGCTCGAGGATGCGGGCCTGCGCCCCTCCGCCATCGCGGGCAGCGAGGTGGGCGTGTTCGTGGGCGCCTCGTCGCTGGATTACGGCAACCTGCGGGTGCTCGACGTGGCCTCCGGCGACGCCTATGCGGCGACCGGCAACACGCTGTCGATCCTCTCGAACCGCATCTCCTACATCTTCGACCTGAAGGGGCCGAGCTTCACCCTCGACACGGCCTGCTCCTCGTCGCTCGTCGCCCTCGACGCCGCCGTGGCGGCGATCGCCTCCGGCCGCATCGACACGGCGGTGGTCGCGGGCGTCAACGTGCTCGCGAGCCCGTTCAACTTCGTCTCCTTCTCGAATGCCTCGATGCTGTCGCGCACCGGGCTGTGCCGCGCCTTCTCGTCGAAGGCGGACGGCTATGTCCGGGCGGAGGGCGGCGTGGTCCTGGTGCTGCAATCGGCAAAGGCCGCCGCGCGCGCCGGCGCCAGCGTGCGCAGCGTCATCGCGGCCTCCAAGGTCAACTCGGACGGGCGCACCACCGGCATCTCGCTTCCCTCCGGCTACGCCCAGGGCGTGCTCCTCGAAGAGATCTACCGCGAGGCCGGGATCGACCTCGATGCGGTCTCCTTCGTGGAGGCGCACGGCACCGGCACGCCGGTTGGCGACCCGATCGAGGCCGGCGCCATCGGCGCCAAGCTCGGCCGCGCCCGCTCGGCCCCGCTGCCGATCGGCTCGATCAAGACCAATATCGGCCATACCGAGCCGGTCTCGGGGCTGGCCGGGCTGCTCAAGGCGAGCCTCGCCCTCGAGCACGACCTGCTGCCGCCCTCGCTGCATTGCGACGAGCTCAATCCCGGCATCCGCTTCGACGAGCTGAACCTTTCGGTCAACACGGCCCTGCGGCCCCTGCCCCGGACCGGGCCTGAGCGCTTCGCGGGCGTGAACTCCTTCGGCTTCGGCGGGACGAACGCCCACGTCATCCTGACCGACCCCAAGGTGACCGACACCAAGGGCGCGGCGAAGCCCGTCCGGCCGGCCGGGGCGACGCCGGCTCCCGCTCCCGAGGTGCTGCTGGTCTCGGCGCAGACGAGGGCCGCCCTCAACGACCTCGCGGAGGCCTATGCCGACCGGCTGGAGGGAGCCGAGCCGGCGGAACTCGCCCGGATCGCCGCCGCCGCCGCCCACCGCCGCGAGCGCCTGCCCGCGCGCCTCGCCGTTCCGCTGACCGATCCCGCCGCAATCGCCGAGACCCTGCGGGCCGTCGCCGCTGCGGAAGAGCCGCAGGGCGCCGCCCTCGGCACCGCGGTCGAGCGCGCCGGGCCGGTCGCCTTCGTGTATTCGGGCAATGGCAGCCAGTGGGCCGGCATGGGCCGGGACGCCTACGCGACGAGCGCCGTCTTCGCCGCGTGCTTCGACGCGGTCGATGCCCTGTTCGGGCCGCTCTCGGGCTGGTCGCTCAAGGAGGCGCTGTTCGCCGAGGATCTCGACCAGCGCCTTGCGCTCACCAGCGTATCGCAGCCGCTGATCTTCGCGATCCAGAGCGCCTCGACCGCTTCCCTGCGCGCCCTCGGCCTCAAGCCCGGCATCATCCTCGGCCACTCGGTCGGCGAGATCGCAGCCGCGGAAGCGGCCGGCATCCTCAGCCTCGACCAGGCCGTGCGGGTGATCTTCAACCGCTCGAAGCACCAGGAGAGCACGCGCGGCCTTGGCACCATGGCGGTGCTGCTCGCGCCCGTCGAGGAGGTGGAGAGCTTCCTCGTCGATTTTCCGGACCTCGACATCGCGGCGTTCAACAGCCCGAAGGCCGTGACGGTGGCCGGCCCCGTCGATTCGATCGAGGCCGCCATGAAGGCGATCGCTCGCAAGCGCCGCCGCGGGCGCAAGCTCGACCTCGACTACGCCTTCCATGGGCGCCTGATGGATCCGATCGAGGGGCCGCTCCTGCGCGACCTCAAGGGCCTGACGCCTGCGGCCGGCACGGTCCCGCTCGCCTCGACGGTGACGGGCGATGTGCTGCCGGGCGAGCGCTTCGATGCCGGCTACTGGTGGCGCAACATCCGCGAGCCGGTGCGGTTCAGCGAGGCGGTGCAGGCGGCTGCGAAGGCCGGGGCGCGGGTGTTCGTGGAGGTCGGGCCGCGTCCGACCCTGCTGCCGCATATCGGCGACTGCCTGGAGCCGCTCGGCATCGATGGCGCCACGGTCGGCGTGCTGCAGAAGAAGCCGACCGACCGCGATCCCTTCCTGCAGGCGCTGGCGAGTGCCCTGGTGCAGGGCGCGGCTTTGGACGAGGACGTCGCCTTCGGGGCCGATCCGGCCGGCGCGGTGGCGCTGCCCACCTATCCGTGGCAGCGCAAGACCTTCCGGCTCGCCGAGACCACGGAGGTGCTGAGCCCCGCGAGCCCGCGGCCCTACCACCCGCTGATCGGCTCGCGCCTGTTCGCGGGCGGGCTGGAATGGCAGGCGCATCTCGACCTCGCCACCAACCCGGACCTCGACGATCACCGCATCGACGGACAGGCGATCCTCCCGGGCGCCGCCTTCGTCGAGATGGCCCTGGCGGTCGCCCGCGAGCATCTGGGCTCGGACGCCGTCACGCTGGCGGATGTCGAGATCCAGCAGCCGATGATCTTCTCCGAGGAGGCCCTGCGCGAGGTGCAGGCGCGGTTCGCGCCCGGCATCAACCAGGTGCAGATCCTCTCCCGGCCGCGGCTCGCCCAGGCGGCGTGGCAGCTCCACGCCGTGGCGAAGATCGTGGAAGGCGAGCGGCCGGCTCCGCCTCCGGTGACGGTGGCGCTTCCCGACGAGCAGGTCGTCGAGGGCCACGAACTCTACCAGCGGGCGCTGCGCTCAGGGCTCGGCTTCGGCCCGAGCTTCCGGCAGGTGGCCCGCAGCGCCCGGATCGACGAGACGACGATCGTGTCGGAACTCGTGCCGGCGGAGGCGAATCCCCGCTTCGGCCTGGTGCCGTCGCGCCTCGATTCCTGCTTCCACGGCCTGATCCTGCTCTTCGCGGATCTCCTCGGCGAGAGCGCCACCAAGGCCTATGTGCCGGTGCGCTTCGGCGAGGTGCGGCTGCTGCGGCCCGGCACCGTGATCGCCCGCGCGGTGATCCGCACCCTGCGCTGCAACGAGCGCAGCATCCTGGCGGACTTCACCCTCCTCGATGCCGAGGGCGCGGTGATCGCCACCCTGCGCGAAGGCCGCTTCCAGGCCCTGCGCGGCAAGGCCGGCGGCGACCTCGACGCCTACCTGATCCGGCAGTCGACGGAGCTCGCCACCGAGCCGACCGCGATTCCGCTCGAGCCACAGCCCTCGGTCGCGACGATCGTCCGGCGGCAGGCGCCGAGCGTGATCGCTGAGGGCGAGGCCGTGCTCGCGCCCGGCCACATGCTGCTCGAAGGCTGGGCGACGGCGCTCGCCTACCGGCTCGCCCGGGGCCTGTCCCGCGGGGGCATGATCGACCTCGCCGCCACCCCCCAGGTGCCGGCGGCGCTGCGGGCGTGGTTCGTCAATCAGCTCATCGCCCTCGAAGGCAGCGGCCTCGCAGAGAGCACGGAGAACGGCCGCTGGCGGCTGCGCACCGACGTGACGCTGCCCGATCCCGACGAGATCATGCGCTGGATCGCGGCGGACCATCCCGACCTCTCGGCGGAGCTGCTGCTCTGCGCGGATCTCGGCGCGGTGGTGGGCCGTCTCCTCGACGGGGCCCTGACGCAGCCGCCGGTCCTGCCGCAGGCGGCCCTGGACGGCTTCGCGCTGCGCGGCGCCACGGTGCGCGCCTCGGCGGCGACGCTGATGCGGCTCCTCGAGCGCAGCCAGTCGGCGCTGCCGCGCGACCGGGCGTTGCGCCTCCTCCAGATCGGCTACGGCCCGCTCTCCGCGCAGGTCGCGGCCTTCGCGGCCGCCTGCGAGGCGAAGCTCACCGTGTTCGAGGCGGATCATCGCCTCGCCGAGCGGGCCCGGCTCGCCCTCCCGGCCGGCGTCAGCGTGATCGAGGATGCGGCGGAACTCGCCCCGGCCAGCGTCGATGCGGTGCTGGCGAGCGACGTGCTCCACCGCAGCGACCGGGATCTCCTCGGGCGGCTCGCCGCGAGCCTCGCGACCGGCGGCCTCTTCGCCGCCGTGGAGCCCGCCGCCTCCCTGTTCCGCGATCTCGTCTTCGGGCTCAGCCCCGGCTGGTTCGAGGGCGAGGCCACCCTGCCGGTCGGACGCCTCGACGATGTCGCGGGCTGGCAGCGGACGCTCTCCGCCGCCGGTCTCGTGAAGGTCGCGGCCGACCGGGCCGCCACGGAGGCCGGCAACGATCTCCTGCTGCTCGCCGAGGCGCCGCCGCGTCCCAAGCCGGCGCCGGGCCAGACCTTCGCCTTCATCATCGGCTCGAACGACGAATTCGCGGCCGAGACCGCGTCCTCGCTGGCGACGCTGCTCGTCGCGAGCGGCGTGCATGTCTCGATCATCCTCGATTCCGAGGTGTCGCTGCGGGAGCTGGCGCGGGAGACCCCCGATACGGTGGTGTATCTCGCGGGAGCCTTCGCGCGCGGCGGCGATCCGGCCGAGCACCTGCGCGACCGCTGCCTCAGCCTGAAGCGCTGCGTCGAGCATCTCGGCACCCGTCCCACGCGGCTCTGGGTCGTCTGCCCCGGCGCCACCCGCGACCACGGCGGCCAGATCTGCAGCGTCGAGACGGGCGTCTGGGCCTTCACCCGAACCCTCGCCAACGAGGTGGCGAGCCTTGATGTGCGCCGGATCGACCTGTCGTCGGCCCTCTCCTCCAAGCGCTCGGCCGAGCGCCTGCGCGACCTCATCCTCTCGGGCACCCCCGAGACGGAGATCGTGCTGGACGAGGACCGCACCCGGGTGGTCCGCTTCTCGCCGGGATCGGGTGGCCTGCGCTTAGGTCCCGACGCGGCCGCGGCACCCGCGGCGCGCCTGGAGCGCAGCGCCGTCGGCGGGCTCAACGAGATGCGCTGGGGACCGGCCGAGCGCGTCGCGCCCGGGCCGGGCCAGGTGGAGATCGCCGTCGAGGCAACCGGCCTGAATTTTCGCGATGTGCTCTGGGCGCTCTCGATGCTGCCCGAGGAGATCCTGGAGGACGGCTTCGCCGGCCCCCGGCTCGGCCTCGAATGTGCGGGCCGCGTCGCCGCGGTGGGCCCGGGCGTCACCGCCGTCGCCCCGGGCGACGCGGTGGTGGCCTTCGCCCAGTCCGGCTTCGCCACCCATGTGGTGGTGCCGGAGATGGTGGTGGCCCGGGCGCCCAAGGGCATCAGCCTTCAGGCCGCCGCCACGACGCCGGTCGCCTTCCTCACGGCCTATTACGGCCTCGTCACCCTCGCCCATCTCAAGGCGGGCGAGTGGGTGCTGGTCCATGGCGGGGCGGGCGGCGTCGGCCTCGCGGCCCTGCAGATCGCCTCGTTGCGCGGGGCCCGGGTGATCGCGACGGCCGGCTCGACCGAGAAGCGCGCCCTCGTGAAGGCGCTCGGGGCCGAGCGCGTGCTCGATTCCCGCTCGCTCGCCTTCGTGGACGAGATCCGCCGCATCACCGGCGACGGCGTCGACGTGGTGCTCAACAGCCTCTCGGGCGAGGCGATGGAGCGCAGCCTCAACGTCCTCAAGCCCTTCGGCCGCTTCGTGGAGCTGGGCAAGCGGGACTACGTGGCCAACACCCATATCGGCCTGCGCCCCTTCCGCCGCAACCTGTCCTATTTCGGAGTCGATCTCGACCAGCTGCTGCAGTTCCAGCCCGAGGAAGGCCAGCGGCTGTTCCGCGAGGTGATGGCCCTGTTCGCGGACGGGGCGCTCAAGCCCCTGCCCTACCAGCCCTTCGCGGCCGAGGAAGTGTCGGACGCCTTCCGGCTGATGCAGCAGTCGGGCCATGTGGGCAAGATCGTGATCGCGCCGCCGAAGCCCGGCACGATCCCGGCCGAGACCCGCCGCCCCTTCGTGGTGGCGCCCGACCGCAGTCACCTCGTCACCGGCGGTCTCGGCGGCTTCGGCATCGAGGCGGCGCGCTGGCTCGCCGATCGCGGCGCCCGGCACATCGTGCTCGTGGGCCGCAAGGCTCCGACGGGCGAGGCGGCGCTCTCGGCCATCGCCGAGCTGAGGGGAAGCGGCGTGAACCTGCGCGTCGCCTCCTGCGACACCACGGACCGGGAGGCGGTGGCTCGCCTTCTCGACGAGGTCGAGGCGGAGGGCCCGCCGCTTGCCGGCATCATCCACGGCGCGATGGTGCTTCAGGACGGGCTCATCGCCAATCTCGACCCGGCGGCGCTGGAGGCGGTGCTGGCGCCGAAGGTGACGGGGGCGAGCCACCTCGACGCCCTGACCCGCTCGCGCGATCTCGACTACTTCGTGCTGTTCTCCTCGGCCACGACCTTCATCGGCAATCCCGGCCAGGGCGCCTATGTGGCGGCGAACGGCTTCATGGAGGGCCTCGCCCGTCAGCGCCGCCGCCTCGGCCTGCCGGCGCTGGCGGTGGCCTGGGGGGCGATCGGCGATGTGGGCGTGCTCGCCCGCAACCGGGCCGTGATGGAGACCCTCTCCGAGCGCGTCGGCGTGACGCCGGTCGAGGCGCGCAAGTCCCTCGACCTGATGGCCGAGGCCCTCGGGCTCCAGGGGCCCGCCCCGGACGATGCGGTGGTGGCGATCGCCGCGATGCATTGGGGCAAGGCCCGCGAGCGCCTCGCGACGCTCAAGGCGCCGAGCTATGCGGCGCTTGGCTCCGAGCAGCAGGCGGAGGCCGGCGGCGTCACCGCGATCAGCATCCCGTCCCTGCTGCGCAGCCTCGACATCGACGAGGTGCGCAAGGTGGTGGCGGATGCCATCGTGGAGGATGTCGCGCGCATCCTGCGCCTGCCGAAGGACGATCTCAGCCGCGTGCGGCAGCTCTCGGAGATCGGCCTCGACTCGCTGATGGGGGTCGAGCTCGGCGCCAGCCTGCAGGAGCGCTTCGGCCTCGAGGCACCGCCGGCGGGCGTGTCGAGCGGCCAGACCATCGTCGAGCTGGCCGACACCCTGATCCAGTCGGTGGCGGCGCCGATCGACGAGGGGGCCGCCGCGGTGCTCAGCCTCGCGCAGCGCCACGCGGGCGAGAGCCTGGACGCGAGCCAGCTCGATCCGCTTCAGGCCCTCGTCGAAGAGAAGAGCCGCGAGATCAAGGTGATCCTGTGAGCACGCCGGCGCGGCGCAAGCCGCGCCGGTTCCGGATCATCCCGATATCGCCGCACTCGTCTTGTAGGTGACGAGCCTGTTCACGGATTGATGCTGAGATGACCGGATCCACCAAACCCTCCGGCGGACGCGAGGCCCTGGCCGGCTTCGTGGCGGCCCGCCTCGGCAAGGCCCCGGCGCGCCCCACCGCCGCGCGCCCCGCTTCGACGCCCGCCCTCGTGCCGGCGCAGGATTTCGAGAGCCTGCCCGGCTACAAGGAGCTGAAGCTCCAGCGCTCCGCCGCCGAGCTCATCGGCCTCGGCAATCCGTTCTTCCGCGTCCACGACGCGAAGGCGGGGGCGACGACCCGCATCGACGGCGAGACGCTGATCAACTTCTCGTCCTATGACTATCTCGGGCTCAACGGGCACCCGGAGGTGACGGCGGCGGCCCAGGAGGCCCTCATGGCCTTCGGCACCTCGGCCTCGGCGAGCCGCGTGGTGGCGGGCGAGCGGCCGGGCCATCTCGCCCTCGAGCGCGCGCTCGCCGCGCATTACGGCACCGAAGCCTGCGTGGCGATGGTGAGCGGGCACGCCACCAATGTCGCGACGATCGCCGCCCTGATGGAGCCGGGCGACGTGATCTATCACGACGCCCTGATCCACAACAGCGTGGTGACGGGTGCGCAGCTCTCCGGCGCGCAGCGCCGCAGCTTCCAGCACAATGATCTGTCGGCGCTCGAAGCCCTCCTGCACGCGACCCGCCACGAGCACCGCCGCGCCCTCATCGTCATCGAGGGCCTGTACAGCATGGACGGGGACGCCCCCGACCTCGCGGGCTTCGTCGCCCTCAAGGAGCGCTACGGCGCCTGGCTGATGGTGGACGACGCCCACGGCCTCGGCGTGCTGGGGCGGAACGGCCACGGGCTGCACGAGCATTGCGACGTCGACCCGCGCTCCGTCGACATCTGGATGGGCACGCTCTCGAAGACGCTCTCGTCCTGCGGCGGCTACATCGCCGGCTGCGCGCCGCTCGTCGAGTACCTCAAATGCACCGCAGGGGGCTTCGTCTACTCGGTCGGCCTGTCGCCGCCGCTGGCTGCGGCGGCCACCGCGTCGCTCGCGGTGATGCGGCGCGAGCCCGAGCGGGTGGAGCGCCTGCGCCGCAACGGCAGCCTCTTCCTGGCGGAGGCCCGCAGCCGCGGCCTCGATACCGGCACGAGCCTCGGCCTCGCGGTGGTTCCGGTGATCATCGGCGACTCGCTCAAGGCCGTGACCCTGTCCGACCGGCTGTTCAAGCGCGGCATCAACGTCCAGCCGATCATCCACCCGGCCGTGCCGGAGCGCTCCTCGCGCCTGCGCTTCTTCATGACCTCGGAGCACACGCCCGAACAGATCCGCACCTCGATCGCGGCGCTCGCCGACGAGGTGGAGGAACTGAACCGCGGCGGCTCGCTGGTCGAGCGGTTGATCGCGCGGCGCTCGTAGGATCATCGGGCGGGTGATCCGGTTTTCCGGTTGATCCGTTCGGAGACAGGAGGGCGCGGGAACCGCGGGAACCCCTCTCCCGTGCGGGAGAGGGGTTCCGTGGTGCTCCCCGATCCTCACCGCCGCACGGACAGGCTCAGCGCCTCGCCGAGATCGCGCGCATCGACCAGGCGCCGCCCCCGCCGCTTCAGGTCGCGCAGCTGCGCGCGCGTGGGAAAGCCGCAATAGGGCAGCAGCGGCAGGGCTCGCCCGGCCGGGATCCGGCCGTCCCGCCGCACCTCCGCCAGCACCCTGTCGAGGAGGGGCCGGCCGGCCTCGTGCAGCTGCATGGCCGCGCGCGAGGCGGTGACGTCGCCGGGCAGCGTCACGGCCTCCTGCGCCAGGATCCCGCCGGCATCGATCGCCGGCGCGAGGCGGTGCACGGTCACGCCGAAGGTCGGCGTCTCGTCGAGCAGCGCGTGAAAGGTCGGCACCGGCCCGCGGAAGCGCGGCAGCAGCGAGGGATGGAGGTTGATCCCGCCGAGGGGCACTGCCGCCAGGGTGGCGGCAGCGAAGATCTGGTCGAAGTGGAACGAGACGATCAGGTCGGCCCGATGCTCGGCCAGGAGCGCGGCCGTCCCGGGCGCGTTCACGTCCTCGATCACCGCATGCGGCAGCCCGAGGCGGTTGCAGAGGCTGTGCAGGGGCGTCGCCTCCGGCACGTCGAGGGAGCCGCCGAGCCGCTGAGTTGCCGGCGCGAGGCCCCGCAGCAGGTCCGGCAGGCCGAAATTCACCGCCAGATAGGGCAGGAATCCCGGCCCCGACCGGAGAAGATGGCGCCGCACCTGACCGGTGAGGCCCCCGACGCCCGGCCGTTCCGGATCCGACAGCCCGACGACGGCGATCTCGCCCGCGTGATCCGCCACGAAGCGGCGCACCGCCCGGGCATTGGCGAGGGCTTCGAGGGTGAACAATGCGATCCGCAACGCGGGACTCCCGGTTCGCGGCGAGCGGCCTCAGCCGCCCGCGCGGATCCTGAAGGTGAAGCCGCTCATGCCGAGGCGGCGCAGGCGCTCGGGCAGCAGCGAGGCCCCCCGCGCCGCCGCCGCCAGCGCCGCCGGGAAGGCGATCACCGCCTCGTCGCGGTCGAGCCCCCTGGCGATCCGGCGGGCCGCCGCCTCCGCGGTCATCTCCAGAGGCCGCCAGCCCTGGTAGTTGCCGCCCATCGCGGTCTTCACGTAGCCGGGGCAGACGACGTTGATCCGCACGCCCAGCGGGGCGACCTTCTGGCGCAGGGCAAGACCATGGGCGAGCAGGGCCGCCTTGGTGCCGCTATAGGCCGGGGCGTCCGGCAGCGGCGCGATGGCGGCGAGCGACGAGATCAGGGCCACCTGCCCCCGCCCCGCCGCCTGCATGCGGGTGATGGCGGGCAGCGCCACGTTGAGCGCCCCGAACAGGTTGACCTCCACCACCGTGAAGGCGGTGTCCTCGGTCTCGACGCTGCCCTCCGGGTGACCGCCATTCACCCCCGCATTGGCGATCGCCAGGTCGAGCCCGCGGCGGGTGGCGACGTCGCCGATCCAGGCGCGCACGGCGCCGCGGTCGCGCACGTCGAGGGCGCGGGTCTCGACCTCCGCACCGGCCTGGCGGCAGGTCTCCGCCACCGCCTCCAGGCGATCCGCGCCCCGCGCGTTGAGGACGAGCGTGGTCCCGGGCGCCGCGTAGTGCTGAGCGAGGGCGGCGCCGATCCCGCTCGACGCGCCGGTGATCAGGATGACGGGCATGCGGCCGGCTCCTCTCTCGGAGCGGGCGCATGCCCGCCCGGCGGCCCGGCTATAGCCGCCCGGCGGGCACACCGGAAGCACCGCAGGGCGATTGCCCCGGGATGGAGTGCCGCCACGCTTGACGCCGCCATGCCGATATGGAACGGGCGCATACCCGCGGCGAGCGCAGACCCGCCCGAGGCGAGCAACGGATGGATCACGGCAAGCTCAAGCGGTTCTGGCCCCGGACTCCGTCCGACAGCGAGGCTCCGACACCGGGCCGATCGCGGCGGTTGGGCAGCGATCCGACCTCGCGGCGCGTGCGCTTGACGGACCGCTGGGACGAGGGCTTCCTGCGCCTTCCCGAGCCCAAGGGCGTGCGGGATCTCAGTTCCATCGTCGATGGGCTCGGCATCTACTACGACGCCACCGCCCCGAGCGAGCTCGAGATCATGCTCGAAGAAGGGGGCTGGGAAACGCCCGAGATCCTGGCCCGGGCCGGCGCCTGCATCGCACGCCTGCGCACTGAGCGGCTGAGCCTCGACAACGACCCCCGCCGACGCGCACTCTCCGACCTCATCGGCGCGCCGGCGCCCGGGATCCGGCGCGTCGCCATCATCGATCAGGCCCGCACCGATCCGACGATCGGCTTCGGGCTCGCCGGCGCGACCTGCTTCAGCGCCATGCTGGCAGCGGCAGCGGCCGAGCATCCCGGCGCCGAGCGCGTCGTGGTGATGGATCCGTCCGCGCCCTTCGGCGCTGCGGGCCATATCGGCGCCGAGGACGCGCAGCGGCACGGGGCCCGCCTCGTGACCGAGCCCGTCTCGGCCTGGTCGCTGGCGGATGCCTGCGACCGCCTGTTCGTCGTCACAAGCCATGTTGGCTTCGAGGCGTCGCTGGCGGGCCGGTCCGTCACCTGTTTCGGGCTGCCGTTCTACGCTGGATGGGGCTTCACGGACGACCGGCTCCACCTCGCCCGCCGCTCGCGCCGGCGCCGGCCCGAGGAGGTCTTCGCCGCCGCCTACATCGTCTGCTCGCGCTACTTCGACCCCTATGGCGACGAGGCCTGCCGGCTGGAGGACGCCCTCGACGTCCTGTCCCTGGTGGTCGCCCGGCAGCGCGAGAACGCGGCCCGCACGCTCTGCCTCGGCTTCTCCGCCTGGAAGCGGCGCTCCGTCTCCGAGACCTTCGCGTCGCCCGGCAACCGGCCGGTGATCGCGCGCCCCATGGAGCGCGTCTCGGCCGCGGATCTCCAGGGCTTCGAGCGGGTCATCGCCTGGGCCAGCCGGATGCCGGACGGCACCGAGGCGACCTGCCGCGAGGCCGGTCTGCCACTGCTGCGGATGGAGGACGGCTTCCTGCGCTCGATCGGGCTCGGCGTCGCCCTGCGCCCCGGCGCCTCGCATGTGCTCGACCGGAGCGGGGTCTATTACGACGCCACGCGTCCGAGCGACCTGGAGGAGATGCTTCAGACCGCACGGTTCGACGAGGCGATGCTCGCCCGGGCCGCGCGGCTGCGCGAGGCGATCGTCGCGGCCCGGGTCAGCAAGTACAATGTCGGAGGGGCACCGATGCCCCAGCCCCCGCGGCCGGGCCCCGTGGTGCTGGTGGCCGGTCAGGTCGAGAATGACGCCTCGATCCGCCTCGGCACGCTCGACCTGCGCACCAACGCCGCCCTGCTGCGCAAGGCCCGGGAGCGCCACCCGGAGGCGATCATCGCCTTCAAGCCGCATCCGGATGTCGAGGCGGGGCTGCGCCCCGGCTCGGTGCCGCCGGAGGAACTGGCGGCCCATGCCGACATGGTGCTGCGCGACGTCTCGGCAGCGGACGCGATCGATGCGGCCGACCATGTCGAGACGCTGACCTCGCTGATCGGCTTCGAGGCGCTGCTGCGGGGCAAGACCGTGACCACCCACGGCTTGCCCTTCTATGCCGGCTGGGGCCTCAGCGAGAGCCCGCCCTGCCCGCGCCGCACCCGCCGGCTCACCCTCGACGAGCTGGTGGCGGGCGCATTGATCGCCTATCCGCACTACATTGATCCCCGCACCGGCCTGCCCTGCTCGCCGGAGGTACTGGTGCGCCGGCTTGCCGAGGGCGATCCCGCCCTCACGCGGCGCACGCTCACGCCCGAGGCGGTGATGAAGCAGGTCTGGTCCCTGCTCTGGCGCCACGTCCTGCACCGCGGGTGATCCGGTTCCGGACGGTTCGTTCGGGGAGTGGATCACAGGTTCTCCGCCCCTTCCGGATTCTCCGCCTCTGTCCCGCTCCCTCTTTCCGGGCCCGTTCGGGCCTGCACGACTGCAGCGCCAGCGGAAGGAGATCCGGGACCCAGCATGAGGACCTGCCGCGAAGCGACCGCTCTCCGCAACGGTGCTGAAAGGCGGAGCCGCTGCGCGGCAAGGTCTCGTGCTGGATCCCGGGTCGCATTCCGCTGACGCTGCATGCGCCCGGGACAGGGAGAGCAGGCGAGGGGAAGCCGGGCGAGACGATCCTCGATCGTCTCCGGACACGTCAGGCGAACGTCGTCGCGCGGGCTGACGCGAACCTGAGGTGCGGGAAGCCGCCGCGCTCCTCAGCATGAGGGCCGTCGGGGCCTCCACGACCGTCTTCTCAGGATGCGCCCCACGTCATGCCTCACCCGAAGAGGGTGAGTTCTCGATCGAGGCCCGGCCGCAGGGGTCGGGCCTGCCACCCGGCGGGCCGCGCTTACACCTGCGCGGGAGCGTCGACCGGCACCGGACCGACCGGCCTCCAGGGGGCGCCGCGCCCGGTGAGCCGCCGCTTCAGATCCTGGAAGCCCAGGTAGAGCGACAATTCGCGACCGCGCAGGCCCGGCAGCGCCTTGGGATCCAGCCCGGTCCAGGGGAGGAACGGGTTGCGCCGGATATAGGTGTGCACGGTCACGCGGGTGCTCGCCCGCAGGCTCGGGGCGCGGGCATGGAAGCCGAAGGTGTCGGCGATCACCAGCGTGTTGGCCGGCACCGCCACCCGGACCGGCTTTCCGTAGCCGAGCGCGCCGAGCTCCTCCTCGCGGATGCGGAAGGACCCGGCGGCATGATGGCTGTTGGCGGCGCTCCGCGCCGCGATGCTCTGCTCCCGTTCCCAGGCGAGCCGCTCCGGGGTCGCGCGGTGCGACCCCGGCACGTACACGAAGGGGCCGTCCTCCTCCGCCACGTCATGCAGGAAGAACCAGCCCTTGGTGGTGGCGTGGAAGGTGTCGGCGTGCAGCGCGGTCTGGGGATCGTTCGGGCCGTCGGGCTCCGCCACCACGGTCTGCAGGTAATAGACCGGCTCGCCGGCCCGGGAGGCGGCGTAATAGGTCAGGCCGCGCAGGGTCGGGTTCCGGGTGAGCGCAGCGAGCTGCGGCAGCCCCGGAAGATTGTCCCGCCCGAGCGGCACCATCCGCTGGACGGCCTGGCCCTGGCGCAGCTCCCGCGCCGGGAAGGAGCGCCCGAAGACCTCCTCCTTGAGCGCCCGGAAGGCTTCGGGATCCAGGAAATCTCGCTTGATGACGATGCCGTCGCGATCGAAGGCGGCGCGATCCGCCGGATCGATCAGGGCGCCCAGGCGGGCGCGGCGGCGCTCTGCCATGCGGCCCGCCAGTTGCACGCGCGCCACGTGGAGGCCGAGGCGGTTGAGCGTCGGATTGCCGAGGATCGGGTTCTTCGAGAACGACTTGTCGGCCCCGGCGACGCCCGCGAGCCAGATCGGCACGCGGGCGACCGATGCGAGGGCTCCGGCCGCGCGGGCGGCTGTATGGGTCAATGCGGCCATGCTTCGTTCGGCTCCTTGCCTCCCGTCCGGCCATCGCGGGTGGACGGTCGACCGGTTCCCGCCGCGACGGCGAACCCTGCGCTGCTCGCGAATCTTCGCGACCGAACTGTGGCCTGTTCCCTCGTCCGCCACGACCTAACGGTAAAATCGGCAGGATGTGACCAAACTGCCAAAGCAAGACTGATCTTCCCCGGCAGAACGAGCGCCAGTCGACCAACATATGGCAGCCCCAGCCGGCATCGGGGCGGCTTGCAGGTCCGGTGCGACGGACGCGCTGCCGGAACGCCCTGTTCAAGGAGGCGGGTGCAGCCACCGGCCGGACCAGGGGCTCCGGGCATCCCTGAATGCGACGAAGCCGGCCCGTCGTGGATAGGCCGGCTTCGTCGCTCGCTGCACGCTGCTGGACACCGATCCGGCGAGGGAATCAGACGTTCTGGATCGCCTCGATGGCGCCGAGCTCCGGCTGCCGGGAGGGCGCTTCGCGCTGGCGGCGGGCGGCCCGGCTGCGGACTTCGAGCCAGGTGCCCTGCGCGAGGTCGAGACGGGCGGCGCCGGCCTCGACCGCGGCGTCGAGCCCCTCGCGCCGGTAATACACGCCGCGTATCTGGATATTGGCCACGATCGCCTTGATGAAGGCGTCCCACAGGTCCCGCCGCGGCGGCTGCGCCTCGGTCCAGAACCGGTCGAGCGAGCCCTGATAGGTCAGCCCCTCGATGTCGTAGACGGCCGCCCCCAGCGTCATGGTGGGCTTGCCGGCGCGCATCGCCCACATCCCGACCGTGCTGTTGACCGTGACGACGCCGCTTGCCCCCTCCAGCATCGCCGCGAGCTGGCCGCCATCGATGTAGTCGACCCGGTCGGCGACGTTCCACTTCACCGCCGAGCGACGCACGATGCGCCGCCAGTTGCGGATGTTCGGATCGAGCGGGTGGATCTTGATCAGGAGCCGCGACCCGGCCGGCGCATGGGCCGCGAAGGAGCGGATCACCATGTGGATCGGCGTCTTGAGGTCGAAGAAGGGCGAGTAGGCCCGCAGCTGGAAATCGTTCTCCATCTGCAGGGGCATCACGTAATAGGGCGTGCCGGCCGCCCGCAGGGACTCGACCAGCCGGTCCCCCTTCGGCCCCGTGCGCTTGGCGCGCAGAATATGGAGCGCGGTGGACAGGTAGACGAGCGCCGGGTGATGCACCTGGTGCGAGCGGTAGCCGGGATAGAGCCACCAGAGCCAGTTGCTCATCAGGTGGTAGGCCATGTCCCAGATGATCTGGGTGACGAAGCTGTCCCGGTAGCGCGGCGCGAGATCGGGCTCCGGCACGTCGCGGGCGAGTTCCATCACCGCCTCGGGATCGCGCGGGAAGCAGCTGTCGCCGGACATGCCGTCGCGCTCGAAGGTGATCCAGTCCGGCCGCAGATAGCCGAAATCCGTCACCGTCACCTTGAGATCGCGCGCCTTCGCGACCGCGATCGCGACCTTGTGGTAGAAGCGCTGCTCGCCGAGCAGGACGAGATCCGTCACGCCCTCGCGGTCGATCAGGTCGGCCACGAAGGCCGGCCACTTCTCCCGCGAGCCGCGGAAATCGATGCCGCCCGGGCGGCGCCAGAACAGCCAATCCCCGAAGCAGAGATTGACGCGCAGGCAGCGGTGGCCGCGCGCCTCGAGCGCGTCGGCCATCTCCGCGAAGAACGGCGAGATCGGGCCCTGCAGGAACAGGAAGACCTGGCGCTTGGTCCGGTCCAGCTTGGACCGGCCCGCCTGTCCGGCTCCACCGTGTCTCGCAGCATCAGCTCTCACGCGGGCACCTCGGGGCTGTTTGCAGGACGGCGGGGCGGCAACGCCGCGTCACAACTTAAGGGTACGGACCACCCCCGGTAGGGCAATGGCATTCCCGCAACACTCCCCGAAATTCAAAGGGGGCGGGCGCAGCGGGAACGGCCGTTGTCCGGCCGGAGACGGGCGGGGAGCGGCGGCGCGCTTCCGGAGCGGCAGGAACTCCGCAATCGCGGCAGGAACAAGGAAACACGATGATCTGCCGATGGTTTTCCCCGCTGTGCCATGGGCCGGCCGGCGCCGCCATAGGAGCGTCGCATTCCTGCTCGACCAAGCGCGGCCGTCGGCCCGCATCGCCGCCCCGCCTCGCGGCGGCCTGTGGACTCGGTGCAACACAGGTCCTGGCTCCCACGCCCGGAGGCCCCCAGACCGGTCTGTTCAATCGATTGTGGCAAGGCTCCCTGCTAGGTTGCCCGCCGCCGGAGCCGCTGCGGTGCCGCGATGCTCCGGCTGGTGATCCGCGGCCGCGGGACCGTCCGGACCCGGACAGGTTCCGCTCTGGAAGATGAGTTCGGGCGCGGATGTCGTCCCGCGGTGCTGCCGCGGACCTTTAGCGCCTTTAAGGACGATGAACGTCCGCGCGGCTCCGGCCGGCGGCGTTCGGTGTGGAGGACCTGTATGGTGCGCGTCGGACCGCTCGCAGTCCTGGGAGCTCTCCTGCTCTCCGGCTGCAGCAATTTCCTGCCCGCGGCCGGCCCCACGGCCAGTGCCGTGACCGAGGGTGCGGACGTCGCCACCGACCAGGGCCTGCTGGCCCGCTACGAGATCATCGACGTCAACCCCGCCGTGGTCGAGGCCCTGCGCGGCCGCCCTCTCGACAGCCTGCTCGCCTCCTTCGGCGACCGCCGCCCCTCGATCGCACCGGTGATCGGCATCGGCGACGCGATCACGGTGACGATCTGGGAGGCCGGCACCGGCGGCCTGTTCTCCGGCCCGGTGATCGCCGACCGCTTCTCGGCCGGCTCGAAATCCTCGACCATCCCGGAGCAGATCGTCGGCCGCGACGGGGCGATCACGGTGCCCTATGCGGGCCGGATCCCGGTCGCCGGCAAGCGCGTGCAGGAGGTGCAGGCGCAGATCGAGCAGGAACTCGCCGGCAAGGCGATCCAGCCGCAGGTGCTGGTCACCGTGACCTCGCCGCTCAGCTCGAGCGTGACGGTGCTGGGCGAGGCGGCGAGCGCCGGCGGCGGCGCCCGCCTCTCGGCGGCGGCTTTGCGCGGGCCGGTCTCCTCGATCGGCGGCGGCCGGGTGCCGCTCACCGAGCGGGGCGACCGTCTCCTCGACGTGATCGCGTCGGCCGGCGGCGTATCGGCCCCCGTGAACGAGACCTTCGTGCGCCTCTCCCGCGGCCGGACCACTGCCACCGTGCCGCTGCTCACCGTCGTGTCGAACCCGCGCGAGAACATCTATCTGCGCCCGGGCGACACCGTCACGCTGGTGCGCGACCCGCAGACCTTCCTGGCGATCGGTGCGCTCGGCGCCCAGGCCGAGATCCCGTTCAGCGCCGACGGCATCACGCTGGCGCAGGCGCTGACCAAGGCGCGCGGCCTGTCGGACTTCCAGGCCGATCCGGCGGGCGTGTTCCTGTTCCGGTTCGAGCCGGCCTCCGTGGTGCGCCGCCTGCGCCCCAACAGCCCGCTTCTCGGCGCGCCCCAGGTTCCGGTGGTCTACCGCGTCAACATGCGCGACCCGAACAGCCTGTTCGTCAACCAGGCCTTCCGGATGCGCAACCGCGATCTCGTCTACGTCTCGAACGCGCCCTTCACCGAAGTCCAGAAGGTGCTCAGCGTCTTCTCGACCGTGACGGCGCCGCTCGCGGCCGGCGCCTCGATCTACAGCGTCACGCGCTGACGACGGGCGCCACCACCCGGATCGGGGCGCCCCGCCGCCATGCGGCGATCGCCTCGACCGTGTCCTCGTAGAACATCCGGTAGGTGGCGCCCGTCACGTAGCCGAGATGGGGCGTCAGCACCGCGTTCGGCAGGCCGCGCAGGGGATGGTCCGGCGGCAACGGCTCCTGGTCGAAGACATCGAGGCCGGCGGCCCGCAGCCGCCTCTCGCGCAGGGCCGCGATCAGGGCCTGCTCGTCGATCAGCGGGCCCCTCGCGGTGTTGATGAGGATCGCGTCCGGCCGCATGAGGCCGATCTCCGTCGCGCCGACGATGCCGCGGGTCGATGGTCCGAGGACGAGGTGCAGGCTCACCACGTCGGAGTCGCGGAACAGGGTCTCGCGTGACACCAGGGCCGCACCACCCGCTGCCGCGCGCTCGGGCGTGAGATTCGGGCTCCAGGCCACCGGCACCATGCCGAAGGCCGCACCGATCCGCGCCATGCGGCTGCCGATGCGTCCAAGCCCGACGAGCCCGAGGGTGCGCCCGTCGAGCACCGTGCCGATGCTCTCCTGCCACCGCCCTTCCCGCATGCGGGCGAATTCTGCCGGGAGATGCCGCGCGCAGGCGAGGATGAGCGCGAAGGCGAGTTCGGCGGTGGCGACGCCCCCTTCGCCGGTGCGGGTGTGGCAGACCGTGACCCCGGCGGCGGCGAGCGCCGCGACATCGAGGGAGTGCGTGCGCCCGCCCGTGAACACCACGAGCCGCAGATTGGGGAGCGCGGAGACCAGCTCCGCCTCGAGCGGCATGCGCTCGCGCATCAGGCAGAGCACCGCGTAGGGCGCGAGCCGCGCCGCCGCCTCCGCGCGCGGCACGGGGCGATCGAAGACGTCGACGGCGACCTCCGGACCGAGGCTCGCCCAGTCGGCGAGGCCCATGGCGGCCCTCTGATAATCGTCCAGGACCGCGACCCGGATCGGAGCGCCTTCCGTCATCCCGTTCTCCCTCGGCCTACGCCGCGAGGGCGCCCCGGAAGGCGCCGTCGCGGAGCGATGCCGGGGATCCTGGCGCATCGCGGAGCCTCGCGAAAGGCGTGCAGCCGCGGGGCGCCGCAACCCGGCGCCCCGCCGACGGGATCGGCCCGAGCTGTCAGACGAAGCGCAGATTGGCCTCCGTCAGGCTCGCGACGGTGGTGTTCAGGATGGTGACCGAGGTCTCCGCACCGAGGGTGATCACCACCGCGGAGCCGGCCTGCGCGCTCGCGGCCCACACCTGGTCGACGCGCGTGAACACGCCGCCGTTGAAGGACAGGATGTCGGCCTCCGGCCCGCCCGCGACGAAATCCTGCACCACGTCGCGGCCGTCGCCGCGCCCGAAGGCGAAGATGTCGCGCCCGGCACCGCCGACCAGCGCGTCGTTCCCGGCATTCCCGAACAGCACGTCGTCGCCGTCCTCACCGTTGAGGCCGTCGTCTCCGGCCCCGCCCGACAGCATGTCGCTGCCGGCCCCGCCCCCGAGGAAGTCGTTGCCCTCGTTGCCGAGCAGGAGGTCGTTCCCGATGCCGCCGAAGACCTTGTCGTTCCCCTGCTCGCCCGACACCGTGTCGTTCCCCGCATCGCCCGTGAGGAAATCGTTGCCGGTGCCGCCATAGACGCGGTCGTTGCCCGCCTCGCCGTAGACGCCGTCATCGTCGTCGTCGCCGAACAGCAGGTCGTTGCCGTCCTCGCCATGGACCTCGTCCCGGCCGAAGCCGCCCGAGGCGAAATCGTCCCCGGCGCCCGCCCCGATGAAATCCCGCCCGTTCTCCCCGAAGAGCAGGTCGTTGCCGAGCGCTCCGAACACCACGTCGTCGCCCCAGCCGCCCCGCAGGGTGTCGGCAGCGTCCGTCCCCGTGAGGCGCTCCGCGGCCGCGGGCGGGATCGGGTCGTCGACCTCGACCGCGAAGGCGAGCACCTGCGTCACCTGGGACGCGGCGAAGTTGTTGTCCGAGACCATGATCAGGCTCTGGCGGCTATCCGCGAGGCGCGGCCCGAAGGTCAGCCCCTCGACGTTGTCGAGGGTGATGCCGAGGGTGTCGAGATCGAGCAGCAGCTCCTTGCGCACCGGCGTGACGCCGTCGACCTGGATCGCCCCGTTGACCGCGCGGGCCGGCAGGGCGGCGATGCCAGACACATCCGTCGCCCCGGCGAGATCGATCTTGTAGAGCTTGATCCCGTTGCCGATGCCGGTCGAGAAGGAGCGTTCGAGGGCGAGCAGGTGGGTGCCGTTGTCGACCGCGAGCAGGTCGACGAGCCCGTTGGTGCTGAAGCCGCTCGCCGGGTTGGCCGCCCGGGCCACCGGGTCCGTGAGGTACACGAACTCGCCGGTGGCGCGGCCCGAAGCGAGATCATAGCGCAGGATGCGCGAGGCGGTGCCGTTGGCGGGGGTGGCGGCCGGCCCGTCCTGGGCGAGCGCGTTCTCGGTCGCCGTATAGAGCGTTCCCTGGTCCGGCGTGACCGTCAGGCTCTCGAAGGCGAGATTGTTGCGCACCCCGGTCGCGCCGGTCGGGCTCGGGCGGTACTTCGCATCCACCGGCAGCGCGGCGGTCTCGCGCCCGTCGAGGCCGAACAGGCGCACGAAGGGGTCGGTGAAGCGCCCGGAGGCCGCATCCGCCTCGCCCTCGGAGGAGACGAAGAGACCGCGGCCGGTGACCGCGATCCCCTCCGGATCGAGGGACAGGGCCGGGAAGGTGGCGCCATCCGCCTGCCGCAGGGCCGTCTGGCCGCGCAAGGTGACGTCGCCCTGGTCCAGACGCCCATCCGACAGGTCAATGCCGAGCCGGTAGAAGCGCGCCGGACCGAACTGGCTGCGGTCATCCGAGACGGCGAAGTACTGATCGGTGGTGCGATCGTAGCTGAGACCTGAGAGACCGCCGAGCTCCGTTCCGTCCGCCCGGAAGCCGGTCGGGAAGGTGGCCTGGCCGAGGAAGCTCACGCGGCCGAGGCGGCGCTCGGTATCATCGGTGACCGCCAGATCCATCGCGACGAGCCGGTGGTCGGAGCTCGGGAAGCCGCCGGGCAGGCTCGGCGTGTAGGTCCCGACCAGGGGGAAGGTCGGGTCGCTGCTGCGCGGCCAGAACACGCGGCCGGCGACCGGATCGAGACCGTTGAGAGAGGGAAGGACGTAGTCCACCCGCAGGTTGCCCGGCGCCGTATCGGCGAAATCGGCGGTGTCGAAGCGGGGATCGCCGGCCTGCCGGCTGTTGGCGCCGCCCTGCAGGGCCGCCTGCTCGGGACCGCCGAGGCTCGCGGGCGTGACGCTCGCGTCGACGAGCGGCGCGTCGAGGAGCTGGCGCGCCGCCTGGCCGACGCTGTCGCCGTCGAACGGATCGGCGTTCATGTCGCCGACGATCACGAAGCGCTCGCCGGCCTTAAGCCCGCCGCGGCGGCCCCGGTCGTCCACGATGTAGTCGCCGCGCCCGGGCTGGACGTAATCCGCCAGGAAGCGGATCTCGTCGGCGTTGCGCAGGCCGTTCCGGTCCTCGGGCCCGTCGAAAGTCGGGGGCGTCGGATGGGCGGCGAGGATGTGGATGGTCTTGCCATCGACAGTGACCGGCACGTCCCAGTGGCTCTTCGAGGACAGCCGGAAGACGGCGAGTTCCTCAGGCGAGTAGAAATCCTGCGGCGCCGGCGTCGCGGCATCGTCGGGCAGGCGGGCGCCCGGCATGTCCTTCCAGAGGAAATTCTGGAACGTGCGCGCGGAGGCGGCGTCGATCGGATAGCGCGAGAACAGCGCCATGCCGTACTGGCCCGGGAACTCGCCGAAGCCGAACGAATCGTCACCGTAGCCCCGGCCGCCCGGGGTCGAGACCGTGCGGCCGTCGTTGTTGAGGTCGAATCCCGAGGCGAGGCCGGTGTTGGACGGCGCGACGAAGACGTAGGGGTAGTCGATCCCCACCTGTCCGTTCTGGCCGACGGACAGGTAGTTGCGGCGGAAGAGGTCGGCCGCCAGGGACGAGCCGTTGGGACCCCTGTTGTCGTAGTCGAACTCGTTGATCAGGACGATGTCCGGCGCGCTGCGCTGGATGATCTCCGCGACCGTGCGGGCCTGCGGGTTGTCGGGCGTGCCGAGGTCGGTGATCAGCCGCCCCTCGGCCGCGCGGTTGAGCGATGCATTGAAGGTGGCAACACGGAGCCTGTCGGGAGCGGCGGAGGCGGCCATTGTCGAATTCCCCGGTCGGCCACGTCCGGGGCCGCGCCCCTGCGCGCCCCTCGTCGTGGCATGCGCGTTCTGAAGCCTGCCCCTTACGTCAATGTGACAGATCGCTTGCGGGGGGCAGCGGCCCCAAGGGCGCGGCGGACAGGAGGCCGCCGGCCGTGCTATGGCGCGGTTCACATGAGGTGCGGAGGATATGACGTGGAGCAGAGGGGCGCGGTCAGGATGACGCGGAGCAGGGCCGTGGCCCTGTGGCTCGTGATCGCCGGGCTGTTCTGCGCCGCCCCCGCCTGCGCCGAGGTGGTGGTCGGCGTCGCCGTGCCCCGCTCCGGGGCGGTGGCGGGAATCGGCGAGCAGGTGCTTCAGGGCGTGCAGGCCGCGGTGAAGGACGCCAACGGCCGCGGCGGCCTCGCGGGCGAGCCGATCGTGCTCGACATAGAGGACGATGCCTGCGAGCCCGGGCAGGCCGTCGAAGTGGCGGAGCGATTCGTCCGGACGGGGGTTCGCCTCGTCGTCGGCCATGTCTGCTCCAGCGCCTCGCTCGCGGCCTCCGACGTCTATGCGGCGAACGGCGTGGTGATGATCAGCCCGGCCTCCAATGCCGCGCGGCTGACCGACCGCGGGCTGTCGACCATCTTCCGGGTCTCCGGGCGCGAGGACGACCAGGGGCGGCTCTCGGCCACGATCCTGGCGGAGCGGTTCCGCGACAAGAAGATCGCGATCCTGTACGACGACACGCCGCTCTCGCGCAGCCTCGCGGATTCGACGAAGGCCAATCTCAACAAGATCGGCCAGAACGAGGCCCTGTTCGCCGCCATCGTGCCGGGCCAGACGGACGATGCTGCGCTGATCAAGCGCCTGCAGGCTTCCGGCATCGAGGTGGTCTATTACGGCGGCCACTACCAGGAGATGGGCAAGCTGGTGCGGACCGCCGCCGAACAGGGCTACCGGCCGCAATGGTTCGGCACCTCCGGCATCGCCACCAAGGAGTTCGGCACCCTCGCCGGCCCGGCCAGCAACGGGGTCCTCATGACCTTCAATCCGGACCTGCGCCGCAAGCCGGAGGCCGCCGCCGCCGTGAAGGCGCTCCAGGCCGACGGGATCGATCCCGGCGGCTTCGTGCTCTATGGCTATGCGGCCATGCAGGCGCTGGTCGAGGCCGGCAACTTCGCCAAGTCCACCGATCCGAAGGCCATCGCGGCCACGCTCCATGCGGAGCGGTTCAACCTCGTGCTCGGCAATGTCGGCTTCGACCAGAAGGGCGACGTCACGGCGCCCGGCTACGTGCTCTACGTCTGGCGCGACGGAGCCTTCACCTACGCGAATTGACGGCGCGCGATCATGAGCGAGCAGCCGGACGACTGATACGGCTTCCGGTTGATCCGTTTGGAGACAAGAGGGCGCGGGAACCGCGGGATCCCCTCTCCCGAGCGGGAGAGGGGTAGGGGTGAGGGTCCCGGACCGTGCCGCCAGAATCACTGAGCGTGGTGCTGGCAGCGGCCCGGTTCAGGGTCTCAGCGGACCCACCTGGACCCTCACCCCTGCCCCTCTCCCGCACGGGAGAGGGGTTCCCCGCGCGGACTCGTCTCGGAAGAAATCAACCGAAAACCGAATGATACCGGCCGGGAGGAAACCCCGCGGCCGCCCTACCGGGCCTGCCTGATCCGCGCCTCGGTCGCGGCGAGCAGCGTGCAGAGAGCGATAACCTCCGCGGCCGCCTCTACCTCGGCGAGGCTCGGATAGGAGGGGGCGAGCCGCAGCGTGCGGTCCTGCGGATCGCGGCCATACGGATGGGTGGCGCCCGCCGGCGTCATCGCGAGGCCGCAGCCGGCCGCAAGCTCCACCACCCGGCTGGCGCAGCCCTCCGGCACCTCCAGCAGGATGAAGTAGCCGCCCTGCGGGATCGTCCAGCGGGCCGCCCCCGTGCCGGCGAGATGGCGCTCCAGCGTGTCGGTGACGGCCTTGAACTTCGGCGCGAGCAGCCGGCGGTGGCTCTCCATCAGCCGGTCGAGCGCGCCCTCCTGGGCGAGGAAGCGGGCATGGCGCAGCTGGTTGAGCTTGTCCGGCCCGATGCTGCGCTTGCCCACATTGGCGAGGTACCAGCGCAGGTTCGCCGGAGAGGCGGCGAAGAAGGCGAGGCCGGCGCCCGCGAGCGTCACCTTGGAGGTCGAGGCGAAGACGAAGGGCCGCTCCGGCTGGCCAGCGGCTGCGGCCGCCTCCAGCACGTTGCGCAGGACGGGCCGGTGCTCCGTGAGGTGGTGGAGCGCGTAGGCATTGTCCCAGAACAGCCGGAAGTCCGGCGCGCCGGTCCGCATGCCGGCGAGGCGCTCGACGGTGTCGTCCGCGTAGGTTTCGCCGCCCGGGTTGGAATATTGCGGGACGCACCACATCCCCTTCACGCGCGGGTCCCGGACGCGGTCTTCGACCGCGCCCATGTCGGGGCCGTCCGGCGTCATCGGGACCCTCTCCATGATGATCCCGTAGGTCTCGCACAGGGCGAAGTGGCGGTCGTAGCCGGGGACCGGGCAGAGGAAACGGATCTCGCCCTCGCGCGACCACGGACCGGCGCCGCCCGGCACCCCCTTCAGCAGGGCGTAGACGAGGCAGTCGTGCATGAGCGCCAGGCTCGAATTGTTGCCGACCGCGATCTGCTCGGGCGGAGCGCCGAGCACGCCCGAGAAGAGGCGCCGCACCTCGGCCAGCCCCTGGATGCCGCCGTAGTTGCGGGCGTCCTCCCCCGCCTCGGTGAAGTGGTCGCGGTTGCCCGGAAGCGCGAGGAGCCCTTCGGAGAGGTCGAGTTGCTCGGGCGCCGGCTTGCCGCGCGTCATGTCGAGCTTGAGGCCCCGCCCCTTCAGCACCGCGTAGCGCTCCTGCAGGACGGCGAGGGAGGCGCGGAGGGTTTCGGGCGACTGATCGGACAATGGGCGCATGGGCTCGCTCGAATCGGCAGCCCCACCCTCTCCCACCGCGCTCGACGGGTCCAGAGGCTTGACGCCATGGCATCACCGCATGGCGCGCGCACGAAAAAAGGCGGCCCGCAGGGCCGCCTTTCGCGGTCGCCGAAAACGGATGTGCCTTACGCGGCCTCGGTCTGGGAGGCGGCCGCCTGGGTCGGGCCGGAATCCTGGCCGCGGGCGTTGACGTCGCGGTCCACGAACTCGATCACCGCCATCGGGGCGTTGTCGCCGTAGCGGAAGCCGGCCTTCATGATGCGGCAATAGCCGCCCGGACGGGTCTGGTAGCGCGGACCCAGCACCTCGAACAGCTTCTTGACCATGGCCTCGTCGCGGATCTGCGCGATGGCCTGGCGGCGGGCATGCAGGTCGCCCCGCTTGCCGAGCGTGATCAGCTTCTCGACCACCGGACGCAGGTCCTTGGCCTTCGGCAGGGTGGTGATGATCTGCTCGTGCTTGATCAGCGCGGCCGACATGTTGGCGAACATCGCCTTGCGATGCTCGACCGTGCGGTTGAACCGGCGGCCCCGGAAGCCGTGACGCATGGCTGTCTCCTTTGATTCTCGGCCGCCGTGCCACGGGCCGGCCGGTGTTGATTGATGGGGATGACGGGCGGGGAGGACGCGCCTCCCCGGGGGAGGGCTGCCCTCCCCGCGCCCGCCTCAGTAGTGCTCCTCGAACCGCTTGGCGAGGTCCTCGATGTTCTCCGGCGGCCAGCCGGGAACGTCCATGCCGAGGTGCAGGCCCATGGCGGCGAGCACCTCCTTGATCTCGTTGAGCGACTTGCGGCCGAAATTCGGCGTGCGCAGCATCTCGGCTTCCGTCTTCTGGATGAGGTCGCCGATATAGACGATGTTGTCGTTCTTCAGGCAGTTCGCCGAGCGGACCGACAGTTCGAGTTCGTCCACCTTCTTGAGCAGCGCCGGGTTGAAGGGGAGCTGCGGCGCAAGCGGTGCGGCCTCCTCCTTGCGGGGCTCCTCGAAGTTCACGAAGATCTGGAGCTGATCCTGGATGATGCGGGCCGCGTAGGCGAGCGCATCCTCCGGCGAGACCGCGCCGTTGGTCTCGACCGTCATGGTCAGCTTGTCCTTGTCGAGATCCTGGCCCTCGCGGGTGTTCTCGATGCGGTAGGACACCTTGGTGACGGGCGAGAACAGGGCGTCGACCGGGATGAGGCCGATCGGCGCGTCCTCGGGCCGGTTGCGGTCGGCCGGGACGTAGCCCTTGCCGGTGGCGACCGTGAACTCCATGCGGATCTCCGCCCCTTCGTCGAGCGTGCAGAGCACGAGATCGGGGTTGAGGATCTGGATGTCGCCGATCGTGCTGATGTCGCCCGCCGTGACGAGGCCCGGCCCGGTCTTGCGCAGCGTCATGCGCTTGGGCGTGTCGCTGCTCGACCGGATCGCGATGGTCTTGATGTTGAGGACGATGTCGGTGACGTCCTCGCGCACGCCGGGGATCGACGAGAATTCGTGCAGCACGCCGTCGATATGGACCGAGGTCACGGCCGCGCCCTGGAGCGAGGACAGCAGCACGCGGCGCAGCGCGTTGCCGAGGGTCGTGCCGAAGCCGCGCTCAAGCGGCTCGGCCACCACGGTCGCGATGCGCTTGGGGTCGTGCCCCGGGGCGACTTCGAGCTTGTTCGGCTTGATCAGCTCTTGCCAGTTCTTCTGAATCACCACGATCACACCTCTCGTCGACCTGTCGGACCCGCCCGCGCCCGGCCAGCCCGCGAATCGTCCTGACAGTCCCAATCCCAAAGGGAAGCGGATGCGGTCAGGACGCCGCGCTCAGACGCTTCCGCGCTCTCATCCCAACGGCCCGGGCTGCTGACGCAGCGGGCCGTTGACCCATCTCGCATTGTCGACATCAAGCCAAAGGCTTGGCGGCTATGCGAGAGCGGAACCAACGGTCACAAGAAAATGCCCGTTGGTATCAACAGAGAAGCCCAGCGTCCTCGCGGAGGACGCCGGGCGAACCGTTCCTGCTCCTGATCCCGACCGACGCCGCCATGGCGCGTGGGATGCGGCGCGCCGGATCAGACGCGGCGGCGCTTGCGCGGCCGGCAGCCATTGTGCGGGATCGGCGTCACGTCGCGGATCGACGTCACCGTGAAGCCCGCAGCCTGCAGCGCGCGGAGAGCCGATTCGCGGCCCGAGCCGGGGCCGGAAACCTCAACCTCCAGGGTGCGCATGCCGTGCTCGGCCGCCTTGCGGCCCGCATCTTCCGCCGCGACCTGGGCGGCATAGGGGGTCGACTTGCGCGAACCCTTGAAGCCCATCGCGCCCGCGGACGACCAGGAGATCGTGTTCCCCTGCGCATCCGTGATGGTGATCATCGTGTTGTTGAACGAGGCGTTCACATGCGCGACGCCGGAGACGATGTTCTTGCGTTCGCGACGGCGGACGCGGGTAGCTTCCTTGGCCATATTCTCTTTCGATCCTTCAGGCGCGCCCGTGGTGCCAGGCGCTCGGGACGGTATCGGACAAGCGGCGGTAAGGCGCCGCCGAACATGCGGGAGCGGAACCTCAGGGCCCCTCCCCCGCGGCGGATCACTTCTTCTTGCCGGCGATCGGCTTCGCCTTGCCCTTGCGGGTGCGGGCGTTGGTGTGCGTGCGCTGGCCGCGCACCGGCAGGTTGCGGCGGTGGCGCAGGCCACGGTAGCAGCCGAGATCCATCAGGCGCTTGATGTTCATCGCGACCTCGCGGCGCAGGTCGCCTTCCACGATGTAGTCGCGGTCGATGGCCTCGCGGATCTGCAGCACCTCGGCGTCCGTGAGCTGGTTCACGCGGCGCTCGGCCGGGATCCCCACCTTCTCGGTGATCTCCTCGGCCTTCTTGGGGCCGATGCCGTGGATGTACTGGAGCGCGATGACGACGCGCTTGTTGGTCGGGATGTTGACGCCTGCGATACGGGCCACGGGTAAGCTCTCCATTGCGTCCGGGGCGGACAGCCCTCACGGACGATCTCGTTTGGTTGTCGCGCGCGTCCGGTGGAGCCCGGCCCCTGCGCGCCGTCCCGACGGCAAATCGGCCCGCGCGGCCTCCCAGGAGGCACGCCGGGCCGTCCATGTCTGAACGAAGGAGGGCGGCCTAGCGCGGACGCACCGGCTTGTCAACCGGTCCGCCCGCCGCCCCGTCATGCCGAAACCGGCTGCAGGCCGCGCAGCAGCACCTCGACCGCACGGCTGACGTCGTCGATCGGGGCCATGCCGTCGATCGGCCGCAGGAGACCGGTCTGCGCGTAGTAGTCCGAGACCGGCGCGGTCTGGCTGCGATAGGCGTCGAGCCGGGTCTTGAACACCTCCGGCGTATCATCCTTGCGCACCGCCTCGCCGCGGGCGAGGGTCTCGGCGGCCCGCTTGGCAATGCGCCCGAGGAGGGCCTCCTCGTCCACCCTGAACTCGATCACGGCGTCGAGGCTGAGGCCCTTGGCCGCAAGCATCGCATCGAGGGCCTTCGCCTGCGCGACGGTGCGCGGAAAGCCGTCGAGGATGAAGCCCTTGCGGGCATCCGCCTCGTCGATGCGGTCCGCCACGATGCCGACCACCACCTCGTCCGGAACCAGCCCGCCGCTCTCCATGATGCTCTTGGCCTGGAGGCCGACGGGCGTGCGCGCCGCGACGGCGGCCCGCAGCATGTCGCCGGTCGAGAGCTGGGGGATCCCGAACTGCTCGACGATCCGTGCCGACTGCGTGCCCTTCCCGGCGCCCGGCGGGCCGAGGAGAATGATCCGCATAACCTGTTTCTCCCTTGCGCCCCGCGGGCGCTGGCGCCGCCCCGGGGCCGTTGTTCTAGAACGCCGCGGCGGGCCGAACCATCCGACCATGCTCCAAGCCGCGCAAGCACACCATGGCGAGTCGCATCCCGGACAATGATGATCAAGAGGGCCGGATCAGGAAAGCCACCCGGCCCTCGACGATGGACTAACGACGCCGGGCCCCGCGGAGCTTCGCCTTCTTCACCAGGCCCTCGTACTGGTGCGCCAGAAGATGGCCGTGAACTTGAGCAACCGTATCCATCGTGACCGAGACCACGATCAGGAGCGAGGTTCCGCCGAAGTAGAAGGGCAGCGAGGCGTAGGAGACCAGGATCTCCGGGATCAGACAGATCAGGGTGAGGTAGGCGGCGCCGATCACGGTGATGCGGCTCAGCACCTTGTCGATGTATTCCGCGGTGCGCTCGCCGGGCCGGATCCCCGGGATGAAGCCGCCATGCTTCTTGAGGTTCTCGGCCGTCTCCTGCGGGTTGAACACCACCGCCGTGTAGAAGAAGGCGAAGAAGATGATCAGCGCCGCATACAGGATCATGTAGAGCGGCCGGCCATGGCCCAGATAGGTCGCCAGCGTGGCGACGATGCCGGTGCCGTTCGGATCGGTCTGGAAGCTCGCCGCCGTGGCGGGCAGCAGCAGCAGCGAGGAGGCGAAGATCGGCGGGATCACGCCCGGCGTGTTGAGCTTGAGCGGCATGAACGAGGTCTGGCCCTCATACATGCGGTTGCCGACCTGGCGCTTCGGGTAGTTGATCAGGAGACGGCGCTGCGCGCGTTCCATGAACACGATGAAGTAGACCACCGCCGCGGCCATGACGGCGACGCCGAGGATCACGGCGGTCGAGAGCGCGCCCTGACGGCCGAGTTCGAGCGTGCCCGCAATGGCGGAGGGCAGATGCGCAACGATGCCCGCGAAGATGATCAGCGAGGAACCGTTGCCGATGCCCCGCGAGGTGATCTGCTCGCCGATCCACATCAGGAACAGGGTGCCGCCCGTGAGCGTGATCACCGTGGAGATGGCGAAGAACGGCCCGGGCTCCTGAACGATGCCGCCGGAACTCTGCAGGCCGACCGCGATGCCCCAGGCCTGGAAGACGGCGAGCACAACCGTGAGGTAGCGGGTGTACTGGTTGAGCACCTTGCGGCCCGACTCGCCCTCCTTCTTCAGCGCCTCGAGGGAGGGCAGCACCGAGGTCAGGAGTTGCACGATGATCGAGGCCGAGATGTAGGGCATGATGTTGAGCGCGAAGATCGCCATGCGCTCGACCGCCCCGCCCGAGAACATGTTGAACAGCCCGAGCACGCCGCCCTGCGCATTGGCGAAGCTCTGCCGGAGCGCGTCGGGGTCGATGCCCGGCAGCGGGATGTAGGTCCCGAGCCGGTAGACGATGAGGGCGCCGAGGGTGAACCAGATGCGCTTCTTGAGCTCCTCCGCCTTGGCGATGGCGCCGAAGTTCAGGTTGGCGGCGAGCTGCTCGGCTGCAGAGGCCATGACAGGGTCCTTGAGGGAACGGCAGCGATGAATCGCGCTCAGAAACAGGACGGCGGCCTCGCGCTGGTCGCACGGGCCGCCGCCGATCTCGATCGACTTAAGGTCTGCCTTACGCCGACGCAACCGCGCCGTCGGTCGCGGCGAGCGACTGGGTCACCGACCCGCCGGCCTTCTCGATCGCGGCGACCGCGGACTTCGACGCGCGGGCGACCTGGAAGGTCAGCTTCGCGCTGAGCTCGCCGACGCCCAGGATCTTCACGCCGTCGCGCACCCGCGAGACGATGCCCGCGGCGAGCAGCGCCTCGACCGTCACCGGAGCAGAGGGATCGAGCTTGCCGGCATCGACCGCCTGCTGGATGCGGCCGATATTGACCTCGTTGAGGTCGGTCGCCCCCGGATTGGTGAAGCCGCGCTTCGGCAGGCGCCGGTGGAGCGGCATCTGACCGCCCTCGAAGCCCTTGATCGCCACGCCGGTGCGGGCCTTCTGGCCCTTCACGCCGCGGCCCGCGGTCTTGCCCTTGCCCGAGCCGATGCCGCGCCCGACGCGCATCCGGTTCTTGGTCGCGCCTTCGTTGTCGCGAATTTCGTTCAGCTTCATGACGCCCTCCTCACGCCGCGTCGTCGAGGACGCGCACGAGGTGATGCACCTTCGCGATCATGCCGCGCACGGACGGGGTGTCCGGGAGTTCGGCGATGCGGTGGAGCTTGTTCAGCTTGAGGCCGATCAGCGTCTGGCGCTGGCTGGCCTCGCGGCGGATCGGCGAACCGATCTGCTGAACCCGCAGGGTCTTCTCTGCCATCAGACGCCTCCTTACGCCGCGTCGGCCGCGTCGGCGCCCGGCTCCGCATCGCGGCGGCGGGCCTGGAGGGTCGAGACCTTGAGGCCGCGGCGCGCCGCGACCGCCCGCGGCGAGTCCTCGCGCTTGAGGGCGTCGAAGGTGGCGCGGATCAGGTTGTAGGGGTTCGACGAGCCGAGCGACTTCGCCACCACGTCCTGCATGCCGAGAGACTCGAACACGGCGCGCATCGGGCCGCCCGCGATGATGCCGGTGCCCTGGGGCGCGGCGCGCAGGATGACCTTGCCGGCGCCGTGACGGCCGGCGACGTCGTGGTGGAGCGTGCGGCCCTCGCGGAGCGCCACGCGGACGAGGCCGCGCTTGGCCGCCTCGGTGGCCTTGCGGATCGCCTCGGGCACCTCGCGGGCCTTGCCGTGGCCGAAACCGACGCGGCCCTTCTGGTCACCCACGACCACGAGCGCCGCGAAGCCGAAGCGCCGGCCGCCCTTCACCACCTTGGCGACGCGGTTGATGTGGACCAGCCGGTCCACGAACTCGCTGTCGCGCTCCTCGCGGTCGTCGCGGCGACGACCTTCACGTTCACGTGCCATCAGATCACTTCCGGTTCACTGGCGCGGGCGGCGGTCCCGCTCGCATCGTTCGTTGTCCGCCGTGGCGCGGGGCACTAAGGGGCGCCCCGGTCCGGATCATCATTCCCATCAGCCCCAGGCTGCTAACGTAAGCCAAGTGCTGACGCAGCGGGCTGCTGACCATCTGGGATTTTCGATGCCGAGCCTTTGGCTCGACGAAAATCCGAGAACGGAACCAAGGGGCCTTGACAGGCCCCCTTGGTGTCAGAAATCCAGGCCGCCCTCGCGGGCCGCATCGGCGAGCGCCTTCACGCGGCCATGGTAGAGGTAGCCGGAGCGGTCGAAGATCACCTTGGTGACCCCGGCCGCCTTGGCGCGCTCGGCCACGAGCTTGCCGACCTCCGCCGCCGCCGCCTTGTCGGCACCGGTCTTGAGGCGGGCGCGCAGGTCCTTGTCCAGGCTCGACGCGGCCGCCAGCGTGCGGCCGTTCGCGTCGTCGATGACCTGAACGTAGATCTGCTTCGAGGAGCGGAACACCGAGAGGCGCGGGCGCCCGTTCGCCGCCGCGCGGATCGCCCGGCGGACGCGCGCGCGGCGCCGGTCGAGCAGGTCGATTTTGCGTGACATCGTCGGCCGCCCTTACTTCTTCTTGCCTTCCTTGCGGAAGATGAACTCGTCGGCGTACTTCACGCCCTTGCCCTTGTAGGGCTCGGGACTGCGATACTCGCGGATCTCCGCGGCGATCTGGCCGACGCGCTGCTTGTCGATGCCGGCCACGATGATCTCGACCGGACGCGGGGTCGTGATCGTGATCCCGGCCGGGATCTCGTACTCGATGTCGTGGCTGTAGCCGAGGGACAGCTTCAGCACCTTGCCGGCGACCGCGGCGCGGTAGCCGACGCCATTGATCTCCAGCTTCTTCTCGAAGCCCTTGGTCACACCCTCGACGAGGTTGGCGACCTGGGCGCGCGAGAGGCCCCACAGCGCGCGGGCCTCCTTGGTCTGCGAGCGGGGCTGGACCGAGATTGCGCCGTTCTCGTGCGTGACCGCCACCTGGTCGGGCACGCGGAACTGCAGCTCGCCCTTCGAACCCTTGACCTTCACGGTCTGGCCATCGACGGTGGCGGTGACGCCGGCCGGGACGGGTACGGGCTTCTTGCCTACGCGGGACATGTTCGTCTCTCCTGGTCGGGTACGCGCAGGTCAGAAGACCTTGCAGAGCACCTCGCCGCCGACGTTGCGCTCGCGCGCCTCGTGGTCGGCCATGACGCCCAGCGGAGTGGACACGATGGTGATGCCTAAGCCGTCAGCGACGCGCGGCAGGGTATCGACCGACGAATAGACCCGGCGGCCGGGCTTCGAGACGCGCTCGATGGAGCGGATCACGGGCGCGCCGTCGTGGTACTTCAGCTCGATCGCGAACTCGGTGCGCCCGTTGCCGTAATCGGTCGTGGCGTAGTCGCGGATGTAGCCCTCGGCCTTGAGCACGTCGAGGATGCGGGCGCGGAGCTTGGAGCCCGGCGTCTGCACGACGTTGCGGCGGCGCTGCTGGCCGTTGCGGATGCGGGTGAGCATATCGCCCACGGGATCGGTGATCATCGGTGGCGCCCTCCCCTCACCAGCTGGACTTCACGAGGCCCGGGATCATCCCGCGCGAACCGAGCTCGCGCAGCGCGACACGCGAAATGCCGAGCTTGCGGTAGAAGGCGCGGGGACGGCCCGTCATCTCGCAGCGGTTGCGGATGCGGGTGGGATTGGCGTTGCGGGGCAGCTCCGCCAGCTTGAGGCGCGCCTCGAAGCGCTCCTCCATCGGCAGCGACTCGTCGTTCGCCGTGGCGAGCAGCGCTTCGCGCTTGGGCGCGTAGCGCTTCACCAGCTCCCGCCGCTGCTTGTTTCTCTCGATCTTGCTCTTCTTTGCCATCTCTAAAGCTCTCCGGTTGCCGCGTCTGAGAAGCGGGCGCTCCTCACTGCCGGAACGGGAAGTTGAAGTGCTTCAGCAGGGCGCGGGCCTCGGCATCGGTCTTCGCCGTCGTGGTGACGACGATGTCCATGCCCCAGGCATTCTGCGCCTTGTCGTAGTTGATCTCCGGGAACACGAGGTGCTCGCGCAGGCCCAGCGCGTAGTTGCCGCGCCCGTCGAACGACTTCGGATTCAGGCCCCGGAAGTCGCGCACGCGCGGCAGCGCGATGGTGATCAGCCGGTCCATGAACTCGTACATGCGCTGCCTGCGCAGCGTGACCTTGCAGCCGATCGGCATGTTCTCGCGGACCTTGAAGGTCGCGATGGCCTTGCGGGCCCGGGTGATCACCGGCTTCTGGCCGGCGATCAGGCCGAGATCCTCGGCGGCGATCGAGGCCTTCTTGGAATCCTGGGTCGACTCGCCCACGCCCATGTTGATCGTGATCTTCTCGATCGTGGGCACCTGCATGGGGTTCGTGTAGCCGAACTCCTGGATCATCTTCGCACGCACGACCTCGTCGTAGTGCTTCTTGAGCCGCGGCGTGTAGCCGTCCTTGCGCGCCTCAGCCATCGATCAGATCTCCCGAGCGCTTCGCGAAGCGCACCTTGCGCCCGTCCTCCAGGATGCGGAACCCGACCCGGGTGGGCTTGCCGTCCTTCGGGTCGGCGACCGCGAGGTTCGACAGGTCGATCGCAGCTTCCTTCGAGATGATGCCGCCCTCCTGCGCCTGGGTCTGACGCTGGTGGCGCTTGACGAGGTTCACGCCGCGGACGAGCGCGCGGTTCTCCTTCGGCATCACCTGGATCACTTCGCCGGAGCGGCCCTTGTCGCGCCCGGTCAGGACGACCACCGTGTCGCCCTTCTTCACCTTCGCGGCCATCACAGCACCTCCGGGGCGAGCGAGATGATCTTCATGTGGTTGCGGGCGCGCAGCTCGCGCGGCACCGGCCCGAAGATGCGGGTCCCGATCGGCTCCTTCTGATTGTTGATCAGCACCGCGGCGTTGCGGTCGAAGCGGATCACCGACCCGTCCGGACGGCGCACGTCCTTGGCGGTGCGCACGACGACCGCCTTCATGACGTCGCCCTTCTTCACGCGGCCCCGCGGAATCGCCTCCTTCACCGACACCACGATGATGTCGCCGACGCCGGCGTACTTGCGCTTGGATCCGCCGAGCACCTTGATGCACATTACGCGACGCGCGCCGGAATTGTCGGCGACGTCCAGATTCGTCTGCATCTGGATCACGGCCCAACACCCTTTCCTTGTTTCAGGCAGGTCTCCGCGGCGCGGGATCGCGGCGCGGACGGCAGCCTGATGGGGATCTGACGTCCCCGCCATTGACGAGACCGCGCTGCGGCCGATCGGCCGGCGCGGTCAACGAACGCGACGATGGGCGCGAGCACCCGTTCGGTCTGTCGTGGAGGCCGGTCGGTTACACCGGATCGGCCCGCAATTCAAGCGGCAAATCGAGATGCCGCCCGATTCATGGGTGGCGCTGAACCCCTCTCCCGTGCCGGAGAGGGGATCCTGCCTCCGACCCGGTTACGCCTCGCTGGCGACCGCCTCGGCCCCGCCCTCGACCAGCTTCCAGGTCTTGAGCTTGGAATAGGGCCGCGACTCCTCGATGAACACCGTCTGGCCGACCTTGGCCACGTTGTTCTCGTCGTGGGCGTGGTAGTTCTTCGACCGGCGCACGGTCTTCTTCATCACCGGGTGGGTGAAGCGGCGCTCCACCTTGACCACCACGGTCTTGTCCTGCTTGTCGCTGATGACGACGCCCTGCAGCACGCGCTTCGGCATGGGCCCCTCTCCTTAGCCTTGCGCCGCCTGCAGCGTCTTCTGGCGCTGCAGGGTCCGGACGCGGGCGATGTCCCGGCGCACCTCGCGGATGCGCGCGACGTTCTCAAGCTGGCCCGTCGCCCGCTGGAAGCGCAGGTTGAACTGCTCCTTCTTCAGGTTGACGAGCTCCTCGCCGAGCTGATCGGGCGACATCGCGCTCAGATCAGACAGCCGCTGAGTCGACTTCATGGTGATGCCTCCCTCAGTCCACGATGCGCTGAATGAAGCGCGTGCGGACCGGCAGCTTGGCGGCGCCGAGCCGCAGCGCCTCGCGGGCGATGTCCTCGGCGACGCCGTCGATCTCGAACATGACCCGGCCCGGGTGGACACGGGCCGCCCAGTATTCGGGCGAGCCCTTTCCGGAGCCCATCCGGACCTCGGTCGGCTTCTGGGTCACGGGGACGTCCGGGAAGATCCGGATCCACACGCGGCCCTGGCGCTTCATCTCGCGGGTGATCGCGCGGCGGGCCGCCTCGATCTGGCGCGCGGTGACACGCTCGGGCTCCAGGGCCTTGAGGCCGTAGGAGCCGAAGTTCAGATCCGTCCCGCCCTTCGCGGCGCCGTGGATGCGGCCCTTGAACTGCTTGCGGAACTTCGTCTTCTTGGGTTGCAGCATCGCAGCCTCTCAAATCTCGGGGCGTGGCGGATCAGGCCGCGTGGTCGCGCCCGCCGCGATCGCCGCGGTCGCCACGTTCCGACCCGCGCTCACGCTCGCGACGCCCGCCCGAACGGCCGCCCTCCTCGTGGGCGCGCTTGTCCTGCGCCATCGGGTCGTGTTCGAGGATCTCGCCCTTGAACACCCAGACCTTGATCCCGCAGGTGCCGTAGGTGGTGAACGCGGTGGCCGTGCCGTAATCGACGTCGGCGCGCAGCGTGTGCAGCGGCACCCGGCCCTCGCGGTACCATTCGAGGCGCGCGATCTCGGCCCCGCCGAGGCGGCCCGAGCAGTTGATGCGGATGCCCTCGGCGCCGAGACGCATCGCCGACTGCACGGCGCGCTTCATGGCGCGCCGGAAGGCGACGCGGCGCTCGAGCTGCTGGGCGATCGAGTCGGCGACGAGCGTCGCGTCGATCTCGGGCTTGCGCACCTCGACGATGTTGATCGTCACGTCGGCCTTGGTCATCGTGCCGACGAGCTTGCGCAGCTTCTCGATATCCGCGCCCTTCTTGCCGATCACCACGCCGGGACGGCCCGAGTGGATGGTGACGCGGCACTTCCGGTGCGGGCGCTCGATCACGATCTTGGAGACCGCCGCCTGCTTGAGCTGCTTCATCAGCGCCTGGCGGATCGCGACGTCCTCATGCATGAGGCGGGCATACTCGCCCTTGTTCGCGTACCAGCGCGAGTCCCAGGTCCGGTTGATGCCGAGCCGGAGACCGATCGGATTGACCTTCTGTCCCATCAGTTCCTCCTCACGCGGCCTCGGCCCGGACCTCACGCACCACGATGGTGAGGTTCGAGAACGGCTTCAGGATGCGGGCACCCCGGCCGCGGGCGCGGGCATGGAAGCGCTTCAGCACGAGCGCCTTGCCCACATAGGCCTCCTTGACCACGAGGTCGTCGACATCGAGGTCGTGGTTGTTCTCGGCGTTGGCGATCGCGCTCTCGAGGCACTTCTTGACCTCGACGGCGATGCGCTTCTGCGAGAACTGCAGGTCGGCGAGCGCGGTCGCGACCTTCTTGCCCCGGATCAGCTGCGCGACGAGGTTGAGCTTCTGCGGGCTGACGCGCAGCATGCGCGCGACAGCCTTCGCCTCGTTCTCGGGGAGCGCGCGGGGTGCTGCTGCCTTGCCCATCTTAGCGCCTCTTCGCCTTCTTGTCGGCCGCGTGACCGTGGAAGGTCCGGGTGGGCGAGAACTCGCCGAACTTGTGCCCGACCATCTCCTCGGAGACGTAGACCGGAATGTGCTTCTGCCCGTTGTAGACCCCGAAGGTCAGGCCAACGAACTGCGGGAGGATCGTGGAGCGGCGGCTCCAGATCTTGATCACTTCGCTGCGGGTGGAGCCGCGGGCGGCCTCCGCCTTCTTGAGGAGGTAGCCGTCGACGAACGGCCCCTTCCAGACTGAACGTGCCATGGGTCGAAGCTCCTTCGCCCTACTTCTTGCGGTTGTGGCGGCTCGACACGATGAAGGTGTCGGTCCGCTTGTTCGAGCGGGTCTTCTTGCCCTTGGTCGGGAAGCCCCACGGGGTGACCGGGTGACGGCCGCCCGAGGTGCGGCCCTCGCCGCCGCCATGCGGGTGATCGATCGGGTTCATGGCTACGCCGCGGTTGTGCGGACGCCGGCCGAGCCAGCGCTTGCGGCCCGCCTTGCCGAGCGAGATGTTCATGTGGTCGGGGTTCGAGACCGCGCCCACAGTGGCGTAGCACTGGCCGTGCACGAGGCGCTGCTCGCCCGAGTTGAGGCGCAGCGTCACGTAGCCCTGGTCGCGGCCGACGATCTGGGCGTAGTTGCCCGCCGAGCGGGCGATCGCCCCGCCCTTGCCGATCTTCAGCTCGACATTGTGCACGATCGTGCCCACCGGCATGTTGCCGATCGGCATGGCGTTGCCCGGCTTGATGTCGACCGAGTCGCCCGACACGACCTTGTCGCCGGCCTTCACCCGCTGCGGCGCCAGGATGTAGCTCTGGGCGCCGCCCTCATAGGTCACGAGCGCGATGAAGGCGGTGCGGTTCGGATCGTACTCGATCCGCTCCACGGTCCCGACCTTGCCCGCATGCTCCCGCCGCTTGAAGTCGACGTTGCGCAGCGTGCGCTTGTGGCCGCCGCCGCGGAAGCGGACGGTCACCCGGCCGAGGTTGTTGCGCCCGCCCGAGGAGATCTTGCCCTCGGTGAGCGCCTTCACCGGCTTGCCCTTGTAGAGCTCGGACCGGTCCACGATCACGAGCTGGCGAAGGCTCGGCGTGACCGGCTTGAATGTCTTCAAAGCCATCGTCTTGATCCCTTAACGCCGTTCCATCACAGCCCGGTCGTGACGTCGATGGTCTGCCCCTCCTCGAGGGTGACGATCGCCTTCTTCACGTCCGAACGCTGGCCGCGCTGACCGCGGAACATCTTGGTCTTGCCCTTGGTGACGAGCGTGTTGACGCTCTTCACCTTGACCTCGAACAGCTTCTCGACCGCTTCCTTGATCTGCGGCTTGGTGGCCTTCGGGGCGACCCGGAAGACGACCTTGTTCAGCTCCGAGAGGTTGGTGGCCTTCTCGGTGATCACGGGAGCGACGATCACGTCGTAGTGGCGCGGATCCGCACTCATTTGAAACGCGCCTCCAGCGCATCGACGGCCGCGCGCGTCAGGACGAGCTTGTCGCGCCGCAGGATGTCGTAGACGTTGATGCCCTGCACCGGCAGGACGTCGATGGACGGCAGGTTGCGCGCCGCGCGGCCGAAGTTCTCGTCCACCTCGGTGCCGCCGATGATGAGGGCGTTCGACAGGCCGAGCTTGCCGAAGCACTCCTTGAGCGCCTTGGTCTTGCCGTCCTCGAGCCGCACGTCGTCGACGACGATCAGCGACGCGTCCTTGGCCTTGGCCGACAGCGCGTGCCGCAGCGCCAGCGCCCGCACCTTCTTGGGCAGGTCATGGGCATGGGAGCGCACCACCGGCCCGAAGGCGCGGGCGCCGCCGCGGAACTGCGGCGCCGAGGCCGCGCCGTGACGGGCGTTGCCGGTGCCCTTCTGCTTGTACATCTTCTTCGTGGTCCGGCTGATCTCGGACCGCGTCTTCACCTTGTGGGTGCCGGCCTGGCGCTTGGCGAGCTGCCAGCGCACGCAGCGCTGCAGCAGGTCGGCGCGGGGCTCCAGCCCGAAGATGGCCTCGTCGAGCTCGACCGAACCGGCGTCAGCGCCGTCGAGCGTCGTGATCTCGAATTTCATCACGCGTTCTCCTCAGCGGCCGGGGCCTCGGGGGCGGCTTGCGCCGCCTGCACGGCTCCGGCGGGGGCCGCGCCGTCGGCGAGTTCTCGGAACTTGCCCGGCATCGGCGCCTCGGCCGGCAGCTTGCGCTTGACCGCGTCGCGGACATGGATCCAGCCGCCGGCGACGCCCGGCACCGCACCCTCGACCAGGATCAGGCCGCGCTCCGGATCCGTGCGCACGACGCGCAGGTTCTGGGTCGTGACCCGCTCGACGCCGAGATGGCCCGGCATCTTCTTGTTCTTGAAGGTCTTGCCCGGGTCCTGACGGCCGCCGGTCGAACCGATCGAGCGGTGCGAGATCGAGACGCCGTGCGACGCCCGCAGACCGCCGAAGTTCCAGCGCTTCATGCCGCCGGCGAAGCCCTTACCCGTGGTGATGCCCGTCACGTCGACGAACTGGCCCGGGATGAAGTGGTCCGCAGTGATCTCGGCGCCGACCGGAATCAGCGCGTCCTCGCTGACGCGGAACTCGGCGAGCTTGCGCTTCGGCTCGACCTTGGCGATCGCGAAGCGACCGCGCTCGGCCTTGGACACGTTCTTGACCTTGGCCTTGCCGACGCCGACCTGCAGCGCGACGTAGCCGTTCTTCTCGACCGTGCGGTGGGCCACCACCTGGCACTGATCGACCTTGAGCACGGTGACCGGAACATGCTCGCCGGCGTCCGTGAAGACGCGGGTCATGCCGACCTTCTGTGCGATGACTCCTGAGCGCATGGTTCTCCCCCGCGCAGTTCTGCCCGAAAGCTCCAAGGATCCGCCAGGATCCCCTAGAGCTTGATCTCCACGTCCACGCCCGCGGCGAGGTCGAGCTTCATCAGCGCGTCCACGGTCTGCGGGGTGGGGTCGACGATGTCGAGCACGCGCTTGTGGGTGCGCATCTCGAACTGCTCGCGCGACTTCTTGTCGATGTGCGGCGAGCGGTTGACGGTGAAGCGCTCGATCCGGGTCGGCAGCGGGATGGGCCCGCGGACCTGCGCACCGGTCCGCTTCGCCGTCGAGACGATCTCGCGGGTCGACGAATCCAGGATGCGATGATCGAACGCCTTGAGGCGAATGCGGATGTTCTGGCCGTTCATGGGTCTTTAAGTCCTCGCGACGGGGAAGGGGCGGGCTCGAGGGCCCGCCCCCTCACCTGTCCCGTTGGCGTTGAGCGGCGGAGCGCTTAATCGGCGATGGAAGCGACGACGCCGGCGCCGACGGTGCGGCCGCCCTCGCGGATGGCGAAGCGCAGCTTCTCCTCCATCGCCACCGGCACGATCAGCGTCACGTCCATGGTCACGTTGTCGCCCGGCATCACCATCTCGGTGCCTTCCGGCAGCTGCACCACCCCGGTCACGTCCGTGGTGCGGAAGTAGAACTGCGGCCGGTAGTTGGTGAAGAACGGCGTGTGCCGGCCGCCCTCCTCCTTGGTCAGGATGTAGGCCTCCGCCTTGAACTTGGTGTGCGGCTTCACCGATCCCGGCTTGCACACCACCTGCCCGCGCTCCACGTCCTCGCGCTTGGTGCCGCGCAACAGCACGCCCACGTTGTCGCCGGCCTGGCCCTGGTCCAGCAGCTTGCGGAACATCTCGACGCCGGTCACCGTCGTCTTGGTGGTCGGACGGATGCCGACGATCTCGACCTCCTCGCCCACCTTGATCACCCCGCGCTCCACCCGGCCCGTCACCACCGTGCCGCGGCCCGAGATCGAGAACACGTCCTCGATCGGCATCAGGAACGGCAGGTCGATCGGCCGCTCCGGCTGCGGGATGTAGCTGTCGACGTGGCTCATCAGCTCCAGGATCGCGTCGTGCCCGATCTTCGGCTCCCGGTTCTCCAGCGCGCACAACGCCGAGCCCTTCACGATCGGGATGTCGTCGCCCGGGAAGTCGTACTTCGACAAAAGCTCGCGCACCTCAAGCTCGACCAGATCCAAAAGCTCCGGATCGTCCACCATGTCGACCTTGTTCATGAACACCACCAGCGCCGGCACGCCCACCTGGCGGGCCAGCAGGATGTGCTCGCGCGTCTGCGGCATCGGCCCGTCCGCGGCCGACACCACCAGGATCGCCCCGTCCATCTGCGCCGCGCCCGTGATCATGTTCTTCACGTAGTCGGCGTGCCCGGGGCAGTCCACGTGCGCGTAGTGCCGGTTCTGCGTCTCGTACTCCACGTGCGCCGTCGAGATCGTGATCCCGCGCGCCTTCTCCTCCGGCGCCTTGTCGATCTGGTCGTAGGCCGTGAAGGTGGCGCCGCCCGTCTCCGCCAGCACCTTCGTGATCGCCGCCGTCAGAGACGTCTTGCCGTGGTCAACGTGCCCGATCGTCCCGATGTTGCAGTGCGGCTTCGTCCGCGAAAACTTTTCCTTGGCCATGGCCAGTCTCCGTAACGGTCTGATGTGAGGGGTCGGGCTGCGCTAAAGAAGCGCGTCAGGCCCTGTCATCGTCCGGACGCCCGGCCGCTTGAGCGGCCGGGGCCCTCGGTTCGTCGTCAGGCGTACTTCGCCACCACCTTCTCGGCCTCGCCGCGCGGGACCTCCTCGTAGTGGTCGAACTGCATCGTGAAGTTTGCACGCCCCTGGGTGAAGGAGCGGAGCTGGTTCACGTAGCCGAACATGTTGGCGAGCGGCACCATCGCGTTGA